>DATBYN010000205.1:0-7286 GCA_036513695.1 Bradyrhizobium sp.
GATTGCGGCACGGCGTCTGCGCGCGAGCAGAAAAGGATAAAACTCGGCGGCCGCGCCTTGGCCTGGGTGATGTAGTTCAGTTTCAGGCGCCGGCCCGACACCGCCGGCGGCGGGTTGGCGCCCACCGCCTGCTCGAACCAGCGGTTGAGGGCGGCGGTCGGCACCCGCTTGTTCCACACCGCATAGGCCTGTTCGATTGCGCTCATCAGGCGGTCGATGCCCTCGCCCATCATGCCGGACACCGCGACGATCGGCATGCCCCTGACCTGCGGCAGCAAATGATCGGCGTCCGTGCGCAGCGCCGAGATCAGGTTCGACTGCTTACCCATCAAATCCCATTTATTGACCGCGATGACCAGCGCCCTGCCCTCGCGCTCGATCAAATCGGCGATGCGCAAATCCTGCTCCTCGAATTTGTTCTGCGCGTCCATCACCAGCACCACGACTTCGGCAAAGCGCACCGCGCGCAACGCGTCCGCCACCGAGAGTTTTTCCAATTTCTCTTCGATGCGGGAGCGCCGCCGCAACCCCGCAGTGTCGAACACGCGAAAATCCCGGCCTTGCCAGGTGATCTCGACGGCAATGGAATCGCGGGTGGTGCCGGCTTCGGCACTCGTCAACAGCCGCTCCTCGCCAAGCAGCCGATTGATCAGCGTCGACTTGCCGGCATTGGGGCGGCCGACGATGGCGACGCGGATCGGCCGTTTTGCAAGGTCCTCATCTTCGATGATGTCGTCGTCATCGAACTCTTCCGCCTCGTCCGCGGGCTCGGGCATCAAGCCGCGCAGCGCGTCGTAGAGATCGCTCAATCCCTCGCCGTGCTCGGCGGAAATCTGCACGGGATCGCCGAGCCCCAGCGCGTAGGATTCCATCGCGCCGATTTCCCCGTGCCTGCCCTCGCTCTTGTTGGCGACCAGCACTACCGGCTTGTTGGCGCGGCGAGCGAAATCGGCAAAGGCGCGATCGTTCGGCGTCAGCCCTGCGCGGGCGTCGATCACAAACATCAGTGCGTCGGCGAGGCTGATCGCGGTTTCGGTCTGCTCCTGCATCCGCGCGGTCAGCGAGCCCTTGGCGCCCTCGTCGAGGCCTGCGGTATCAATCACGGTGAATTCGAGATCGCCGAGCCGCGCATCGCCTTCCCGGCGATCGCGCGTAACGCCGGGCTCGTCGTCGACCAGCGCGAGCTTCTGCCCGACCAGCCGGTTGAACAGCGTCGATTTTCCGACATTGGGCCGGCCGATGATGGCAATCGTGAAGGGCATGGCGATCCGGGCGCCTTTTTAGCGCGTATTCCAAAAAACTGGGTAACGAATACGCGCAGATGATGGGGCTGCAGCGCAAGTCAACGAGATGACGAACAAAATTAGCGGGTAAAGGTACCGCTCGGCATCGGCGCCGGGAACGGCGCGGCGGATTGTTGCGGCGATGGCGCGGGCTGCGACGGTTGCGCGTCGGCCGGCTGATCCGGCGGCGGCGCGGTGGTCCGCTTGCGCGCGATTTTCTTAGGCTTTGGCGCGGGTGGCGCGGCGGCGGTAGAGCCGTCCTCCTCCGGCACGGCCTCGCCATTAGGCTCGGCCGCTGTCGCAGGAGCGGTGCTGGCCGTGGCCGGCTGCTTGCCCTTGGATTTCGCGGCGCGCTTTGGTTTGGGCTCCTCGGGCGGTGGAGCTGCAGCCGCCGCCGCGGCCTGGGCGTTCTGCTGATCGAGCTGCTGCTGCGCCGAGCCCTTGTACAAATCCTTCGGCACGCCCTGCTCGAGGCCCGGCACGCCGTCCGGGAAGACCGGCTTACGCTCGCCGGGCAGCTTTTTCTTGGTGTCGAGCCAGTCGAGCAAATCGCTCGGATCGAAGCTGCCAAAGCCGCTGGAACAGCCGCCCAGTGCGCCGCAAAGCGCGATCAGGACAGCAGCAGCGATCAGACGTTGCGAGCGGCGCATGGTCGATTTCCCACTCAACTCGTTTTCTCAGCCGTCAGCTTTTGGCGACGGGCGGAAGCAGCGCCTGCAGGGCCTCGGCACGCGAGCGCAGGCTGGGCGGGGTCTCGCCGTCATTGGCGATCAGATCCAGCCACTTCCGCGCCGCAGCCGTATCGCCGGCGCGGAAGGCAGACAATGCCAGCAGCTCACGCGCCGAATGGCGATAGGTCGCCCCCGGCGCGGTGGCAGGCTCGAGGCGCTGCAGCATGTCAGGATAGCTCGAACCATCCACCAGCAGTCCGGCCGCGCGAATCCTGGCAAGCTCCTGCTCCGGCGCACCGATGCTGCGGTCGGCGGCGATATCGTCGTACATTTTCGCTGCCGCCTTGGGATCGCGGTTGGCGGCTTCGGCAGCAGCCCGCAGCCGCGCCAGCATGCGATAGCCCGACGGCGCTTTTGCAGCCAGATCGGTGAAGGCCGCTTCGGCTTCCGAATGCTTGTTCGCTTCTGAGAGTTCGACCGCCCTGTCGAAGGCCGCACCCGCCTCGGCCGCCTTCTGGGCCTCCAGATACTGGTAGCCACGCCAGCCGCCGACGCCGGCGATGATCAGCAGCGCCACGGCGACGATATAGATCGAATACTGTTCCCACAGCTTCTTGAGCTGATCGCGACGGACGTCCTCGTCGACTTCGTCAAATAATTCAGACACTTAATAGAATCCCATCCCCGCTGGACCGCGTCAAACCGGCTGGCCTCGCCCCTTAGGCCTGCCCCGCGTGGCGGCGGCGATACCCTAGCGATATGGCGGCGGCAAGGCAAAACCAGCCGGATCAAAGCGTTAACACTGTTGGATAAGCCTGGGGCGTAACCCCTTGAGCCGATCCGATAACTGGCGATTTCGGGAGAAACTACAAGTGCGCCGCCGCCCAGGCCTCCCGAAGTTGCCGCTTCATCACCTTGCCGTTGGCGTTGCGCGGCAGCGGCTCCGTGGTGAGATCCATCGTCTCCGGCACCTTGTAGTCCGACAACCGCTCGGCGCACCAGGCGCGCAGGGCGCCCGCGCTGACCTCACCGTCGCGAATCACGATGACCGCATGCACCCGCTCGCCCAGCACCGGGCACGGCTTTGCGATGATCGCGCTCTCGACGACGCCGGGGTGGCCGGCCAACACCGATTCGACCTCGGCGGAATAGATTTTTAAGCCCCCGCGGTTGATCATGTCCTTCTGGCGGTCGAACACGCGGACGAAATTTTGATCGTCGATTGAACCGAGATCGCCGGAGTGCCAGAAACCGCCTGTAAAACTTTCCGCGGTCGCCTTCGGATTGTTCCAGTAGCCCTTGATCACCGAACTACTGTGAATCCAGATTTCGCCGATCTCGCCGCGCGGCAGTTCGCGACCTTCGCCATCCACCACGATGATATCAGCGCCGGGGCACGGCAGACCGACGCTGTCGATATGCGCGGCCGTCAATTCCGGCGGCATGATGGTCGACGGCGAGGTAGTCTCGGTCGAACCATAGGCGTTGATCAGTTTCAGGTTGGGAGTCTTGATTGCCAGTTTCTCGATGGTTGCGATCGGCATCGGCGCGCCGCCATAGCCTCCGATCCGCCACGCCGAAAGATCGTAAGAGTCAAAATCGGGCTGCAGCAGGCAAAGATTATACATCGCCGGCACCATCACGGTTTGCGTGACGCGCTCGCGCGCAGCGATTTTCAGATATTCTGCGGCCTTGAATTCGGCGACGATGATCAGCGTTCCCGCGCAACGCGCCATGCTCATGATATTGGCGACCACGCCGGTCACATGTGCCAGCGGCACCGCGGCGATCGAACGATCGGCTGATGTCAATTCCAAGCAGGTTTGATAGATCATCGCCGAATGGATGACGTTGCAATGCGCGAGCATCGCACCTTTGGGCCGCCCGGTGGTGCCGGAAGTGTAAAGGATCATCGCGGTGTCCTCTTCGCCGAGTTCGGCGGGCTCGTGCGAGGGAACGCTATCGGTGAGGACGGAAAATTGTGACGCGCGGGCGTCGTCATCGACGGAAACGCGATGCATCAGGTCGGGAACGTCGCTTGCATTGGGCAACCGGTCAACCAGCCCGGTCTCATGAATCAAAAGCCTCGCGCCGCTGTCGGTCAGCACATAGGCAATTTCCGGCTTTTGCTGTCGGGTGCTGAGGACAACAGTAACCAGGCCCAGGTTCGCGGCGCCGAACAGCGTCAGCACAAATTCGATGCGGTTGCCGAGCAACAGCGCGACACGATCGCCGCGTTGCAGGCCGAGCTTCCGCAAACCGGCCGCTACCCGAGCTGATTGTTGCGCGACTTCTCGCCATGTCAGCCGCCGGTCGCCGCAGACCAGCGCCTCGCCGTCCGGATTTTTCGACGCCGCATCCGCAACCATCGCCCAGATGCTCTTGGGCCGCTCGCAAAACGCCGGCACCACGCGGTCGCCGAAGCGGGCCTCAAGTTGCATGGCAGGAACTGAATAGTGCGACCAGTCCATTTCTAGCCCTTTGCCTTCATGCCAAAGACATGTTCCGGCCCAGGGAAAGTGCGCAAGCGCACGTCTTTGGCAAAACCCTCGATCGCGGCCTCGATCATCGGGCCAAGCTCGCCGTAGCGACGGACAAATTTTGGGGTGCGCGGCGACAGCCCCAGCATGTCTTCCAACACCAGCACCTGGCCGTCGCAGGCAGCACTTGCGCCGATGCCGATGGTGGGGATCGCGATCGTCTCGGTGATCTTCCTGGCCAACGGTTCGGCGACCGCCTCGATCACGACGGAAAAGGCGCCGGCATCCGAAATCGCCTTGGCGTCGTTTTCGATCGGCTCCCAGCTGCCCTCCTCGCGGCCCTGGGCGCGAAACGAGCCGAGCGTGTTGATCGACTGCGGCATCAGGCCGATGTGGCCCATGACGGGCACGCCGCGCTCGACCAGAAACGCAACCGTCTCCGCCATCCGCGCGCCGCCTTCAAGTTTTATGGCGCCACAATGGGTCTCTTTGAGGACCCGCGCGGCGGAATGAAACGCCTGTTCCTTCGAGGCTTCATACGAACCGAAGGGCATGTCGACCACGACCAGCGCTTGCTGCGAACCGCGCATCACCGCGCAGCCCTGCAGGATCATCATGTCGAGCGTCACCGGCACCGTCGTCTCAAACCCGTGCATGACATTGCCAAGGGAATCGCCGACCAGGATGACGTCGCAATGGCGATCGACCAATGCTGCGGTATGGGCGTGATACGACGTCAGCATCACGATCGGCTCGCCGTTCTTGCGGGCGCGGATATCCGGAGCGGTCTTGCGTTTGATGGTGGATTGGACGGACATTTTAGGCTCCGACGACGGGGACGCCGATCACGACGGGATGGAACGCGAATGCGAGCGCGAGGTAAGCGACGATCCCAACCGCTATTGCGATCAGATCGTTGACGGGGCCGCCGATGGGGATCGGTGGCGCGCCTGCGTCCACGCGGCGCTTGAGCGAGATGCGGTCGAACACCGCCCAGCCTAAGAACGAGCCGAACAGGATGATACCGCCGAGATCGCCATTGGCGACGAGATGCGCCGCCGCCCACAGTTTTACTCCCGACAGCATCGGATGTTTTATCGCACTGTAGATGCGGCCGCGGATATAGGCCGCCACCACCAGGATGACCGCAGGCAGCATCAGAGCCACCGCGATGTGTTTTAGCACTTTCGGCGGATGCCAGATGTCGATCCAACCGGTTGCTCGATAATCGGCAAAACCCCACACGATCAGCGCGAGGCCCACAAGCGACACCAGGGCATAGCCGATCTTGTAGGTCCCCTCGCCCAATGACGCGATCAGGCGCGCGCGCAGCTCGCGCTGGGTGGTGAGCGTATGGACGCCGAAGAACAGCACGAGGCCCACGATCATCACCGCTAGTCCCATGATGTTCCCTCCGTCGCGGGGCCGGTGTTTTTGTCAGCTTCGCGTATCACTTTAAGGGCCTAAGGTGCAATGCGCCAAGATGGGCGCAACACCCACCTCAAACCGTCATTCCGGGGCGCGGCATACACAGTCGTCATACGCGGGCTTGACCCGCGTATCCATCAAACTTCTTGCGAATACGATGGATTGCCGGGTCAAGCCCGGCAATGACAGGGAGTCCTCACGGCGTTCCGGATTGCTTGCCCAGTTCGCGATTATCGACATAGCGGATCGCGATCGGGCGGCCGGCGAGCGCGCCGCCGAGGTCGGCGGTAAATTTCATCGGCACACAGGAATTAAGCGAGGCGTTGATTGCCTTCAGATAGGTGGAACGGGTGTCCTGTGAAGCGCCTTCGGTGAAATAAGTCATGCGGGGAGCCCCGATCATCTCGCCGGAACGCTTGAAACTGAAGCGTACCGACATCTGCATGCCGGACCGCGCGCTGTCAGCCGGTGGCGGCGTCCAGCAGGACCGCAGCGCCGCGAACAGATCGGCGATGGTGTTGAGATCGTGGTCGGGCTTTTTGTATTTATCTGCATCGTTTTGTGGCGGCACGGTTTCGACCGTCAGCTGCAGGTTTTCCCCGTAGGGATAATCGATCTCCGGAATGCAGGGCCCATGGTTGAACACGCCGCAGAAGTACGGTGTGCACGGCCGTCCATCCAGCACGCTGCACGGCGCATGGAAGAACGGCGTGGCATTGATTTGATGCCGCTGCCGGGCGTCGGCGGAGCCGGCGACAATCGTCCCCGCGATAGCAACGATGAGACAGATAACGACGCGCCGCAGCATGAAAATGGGACCTCGGAGGCAACACGGTCTAGACGATGCCTAGAAAATGATGCGCGCGGCCAGCCGTATCAAGCCGGGTTGCCTTCACATCGCGGTCATCACCGAAAGTTCCGCGATCAGCGCCTTCTCGCTGGGCTGGTCGAGCACGCCGGCGGCATAGAGCGAAATCCCGCCGTAGAGTGTGATGTAGATCTTCATCACCGCGCGGCGCCGCTCCGCCGGGGTTTTGATGTCCCGGCAGAAGATCCGCATCGCCTCGGTGATGACCTTGTGGACGGCGGTCTGCAGCGGCGGATTGTGCTTCATGGTGGCATGCGGGCGGCTGGTCATCAGCGCATAGATGGCGCGGTTGGCGAGCGCGAAGCGTACATAGGTCGCGGTGTAGTCTTCCGGAGTTTCGGCTTTGATCAGCAAGCCAGCGAGCTTCGTGTAAGCGTCGGTCGCGACCGCGTCCAATAACGCCTCGCGATCCCTGAAATGATTGTAGAGCGAGCGGTGCGCGACGCCGACGGCGTCGGCAACCTCGCGCAAACTCAAGCTTTCATGGCCGGCTTTCGCGACCAGAGCATAGGCGGCCCTCAGCGCCGCGGCTTTCAGATTGCCATGGCGATAGGTG
>DATBYN010000206.1:0-4911 GCA_036513695.1 Bradyrhizobium sp.
TCGGTGTTGATGATCTCGATGGTCTGGCCGGACATCGAGGTCACGATATCGCCGGGGCGCTGCGCGTTGCCGTCGGGCATGTTCTCGACCAGGCCGATGGCGCCGACCGCGTTAACCTTCGCCTTGCGCGCGGCGAGCGCGTGCATCAGTCCGACCACGCAGGCAGCTCCGCCCATGTCGCCCTTCATGTCCTCCATGCTGGCGGCGCCCTTGATCGAAATGCCGCCGGTATCGAAACAGACGCCCTTGCCGATGAAGGCAACCGGCGCATCGCCGCGCTTGCCGCCGTTCCAGCGCATGATCACGGTGCGGCCCGGCTGCGTCGAGCCCTGGGCGACGCCGAGCAGCGCGCCCATTCCGAGCTTTGTCATGGCCTTGACGTCGAGAATCTCGACGCCAACGCCGAGTTTGCGCAGCTGGCCCGCGCGGCGCGCGAATTCCACGGGGAAAAGGACGTTGGGCGGCTCGTTGACAAGATCGCGCGCGGTGACAACGCCGTCGACCACATGCGCGCCCGGAGCAAAGGCCTTGCGCGCTGCCGCCACGTCGTCGACGGCGATCGAAATGTCGGCGCGCAAGGCCAAGTCCTCGCCATCCTTCTTTTTGGTCTTGTACCGGTCGAACTTGTAGGCGCGCAGCCGCACCCCCGCGGCGACCGCAGCCGCCTGCTCCGGCTTCATGGCTCCATCAGGCAGTTCCGCGATGATCGTCGCGGCATCATTGCCGGCGCGCAGCTTGCCGGCAGCAGTGCCGCCAAATTTGAGAAAATCATTGTCCTTGAGGCTTGCGACCTTGCCGGCCCCGACCACGATCAGCCGCGAGACCTTGAGGCCCTGTGGCGCCAGGATGTCGAGCGTGGAGGCGCTCTTTCCCTTGAACTGATTGGTCTCCGCCGCACGCTTGACCAGATCGGTCGCCGTGCCCAGCGTCTTGCGGGTCGCGTCGCCGAATTTCAGCGTATCGTCGCAGATTACCACGAGAATTCCGCGCGGGGCGGCGGAAAACGGGACGAAGCCGACCTTGACGGCGTCGGGCATAGGAAAATCCTCCAAAAATCAGGGCTGTCGCTGGTCGGGAACCCGCCGGGCGGTTTTTGAAATGTGCTCGTCGGCAGATTCAATCCGTCAAGAGCACGGTCCGAGGCACTATGGCCCCTCAGCGGTGGCGCTGCCAAGCGCCGACCGTGGCTGGCAGGCAACATAACAACACGTTTTATTAACCATATCTTAACTGCGCCTTGGCTCAGCCATTTTGTTGACGGATCAAAGGGATGGTAGTGAGAAAGTGATCCGGCTGGAGCCGTCGCGGCGCGATCAAAGGGGATCCCGAATTCGGGATTGGTCGCAAGCTAGCAGCTCCGGTTCGCGAGGGTGGGGATCGTGCGGTAAACGATGGGGTCGATCGACAGGTATATCTTTCGCACGACGCTTGCGTCGTTTGCGCTGGTCTTGGTCAGCCTGACGGGGGTGATCTGGATTACACAGGCGTTGCGCGGCATTGACCTGATGACGAGCCAGGGTCAGACCATCCTGACCTTTCTCGGCGTCACCAGCCTCGTGATTCCGGCGCTGGTTTTGATCATCTCGCCGATCGCGCTGATGATCGCGATCTCGCATACCCTGAACAAGCTCGCCACCGACTCGGAAATCATCGTCATGAACGCGGCCGGCTTCTCGCCGTTCCGGCTGTTCCGCCCGTTCATCTATGCCACCTGCGTGGTCGCGATCCTGGTTGCCTTTATCGCTGCCTACCTCGCCCCCGACGGGATGCGGCGAATCAAGCAATGGGACGCCGAAATCACCGCTGATGTGCTCACCAACATCCTGCAGCCAGGCCGTTTCGCACAGCTCGACCAGAACCTGACCATCCGCATTCGCGAGCGGCAGCCGGGCGGGCTGCTGGTCGGCATCTTCATCGATGACCGCCGCGATCCGAAGGAGCGCGTCAGTATCGTCGCCGACCATGGCACCGTCGTGAAAAACGAGGGCGGTTCGTTCCTGATTCTCGAGGACGGAAATCTTGAACGCTTCGAAATCGACAAACGCGATCCGGCGCTGGTGGCGTTCGCCCGCTATGGCTTCGACATGTCGAAATTCTCCAATCAGGGCCACGACGTCGCATTGGGCATCCGCGAACGTTACCTCTGGGAATTGCTGTCGCCGCCGGACGACGATCCGGTTTACACGCAGGTGCCCGGACAGTTCCGCGCCGAGCTGCATGACCGCTTCATGTCGCCGATCTATCCGTTCGCATTTGCCGCGCTGACCTTCGCGTTTCTCGGTGCGCCGCGCACCACGCGTCAGAGCCGCAACTTTTCGATCGGCAGCTCCATCCTCGCCGTGTTCGGCTTGCGCATGGCAGGATTCGCCTGCTCGGTCATGGCGGTGAAATCGCCGCTCGCTCCGATTGTTCAATATTCGATGCTGGCGGCGGCGATCGGCGTAAGCCTCTGGATCATCATCGGCGGCGTCGTCGTGGAGCCGCCGGCCACGCTGATGGAATCCATCAACAAGACCAACGCGCGTCTGTTACGGCTTTTTGGGCGGCCTGCCACAGCATGAGCATGATGACCAACACGCTCGGGCGCTATTTTGCCGGCCGCTTCGTGGTCTCGGCGCTCGGCGTGTTCGCCTCGATCTTCGTGCTGTTGGTGCTGGTCGATTACATCGAGATGGTCCGGAAGACCTCGGGACTGGTTTCGGTATCCGCCCTTGCGGTCGCCGAAACGTCGCTGTTCCGCGTGCCGCAACTGCTCGAGAAGATGATGCCGTTTTGCATCCTGATCGGGGCGATGACCTGCTATCTGGCGCTGTCGCGGCGGCTGGAACTCGTGGTCGCGCGCGCCGCCGGTGTTTCGGCGTGGCAATTCATCGCGCCGGCGCTGGCAAGCGCGATCCTGCTCGGGATTCTGGCGACGACCGCCTACAACCCAATGTCGGCGAACTTGCGCGAGGTCTCCAAACGGATGGAGGCCGAGCTGTTCGGCTCGGCTCCCGGCGGCGGCATCCAGGACGCATCCGGTTTCTGGATCAACCAGGTCAACAGCGATGGTCAGGCCATCATCAACGCCGCCCGAAGCGAGCAGCAGGGCGTGCGGCTGACCGGACTGACGGTGTTCCGATTCGATACCAACTACCAGTTCAAGGAGCGAATCGAAGCGCGCGAGGCGACACTGGAAGACGGACGTTGGCTGTTCAAATCCGTGCGCCGCTATTCGCTCGACGGACCTCCGATTGACGAGGACAATTTCACGCTGGCGACCAGCCTGACGCCGGCCCAGGTTCGCAACAGTTTCTCCACGCCGGAGACTGTGTCTTTTTGGCAACTGCCGGGCTATATCCGATCCTCCGAGAGCTCCGGATTTGCGACCGCCGGCTATCGGCTGCAGTACCACAAGCTCATCGCACAGCCGTTTTTATTGGCTGCAATGGTCATGCTGGCGGCGTCCGTCTCGTTGCGGTTCTTCCGTTTCGGCGGGGTGCAAAAGATGGTTTTAAGTGGCGTGGGAGCAGGCTTTCTGCTCTACGTGCTCTCGAAAGTAACTGAGGATTTGAGCAAGGCTGAGTTGATGCATCCGATCGCTTCGGCGTGGCTGCCCGTGTTGGTGGGCGGCCTCACCGGCTTTTTGGCCTTGCTGTATCAGGAGGACGGGTAGTGGCAGTTGTCGCCGCCCGCCAAGGAAGGTCGTCTGCGTTCAGACAGCGCACCGTGGTGCGCCGTCACAGCGGCCGCTTGACCGCCGCGATCGGGCCCGTCCTGGCCCTGTTTCTCGGACTGGTCTTCGCCGGCGCGCTCGCTATGGCGTTCACGACCCCGGTGTCGGCGCAAGGGTTCACCTATAATCCCAGACCGCCCCGCCCGTTGCCGCCTCGTACCGCCAACGACGGACAGATGCTCGTTCAGGCCGTCGAGGTCGATTACGACTACAATAATTCGCGGGTGTCGGCGATTGGCAACGTGCAGCTCTTCTATAATGGGACAAGCGTCGAGGCCGACAAGGTCATCTACGATCAGAAGACCAAGCGGCTGCATGCCGAAGGCAACATCCGCATGACCGATGCGGAAGGCAAGATCACCTACGCCAACATCATGGATTTGAGCGACGACTACCGCGACGGCTTCGTCGATTCGCTGCGTGTCGATACCGCGGATGCGACGCGAATGGCGGCGACGCGCGCCGATCGCAGCAGCGGCAACTACACTGTGTTTGAAAATGGCGTCTATACCGCCTGCGCCCCCTGTAAGGACGATCCGAAGAAGCCGCCGCTATGGCAGGTCAAGGGCGCGCGCATCATTCACGACCAGACCGAAAAAATGCTGTATTTCGAGAACGCGCAGCTCGAATTCTTCGGCGTTCCGATGGCGTACATGCCGTATTTCTCAACGCCCGATCCGACCGTCAAGCGCAAGACCGGGTGGTTGATGCCGGCCTTCTCGGAGGCTTCGACCTTCGGCTACGGCCTCGAAACCCCGTTCTACTGGGCGATCGCTCCCGACTATGACGCGACCTTCAACCCGCGCTTCACGACCCGGCAGGGCGTCTTGCTGCAGGCCGAATTCCGTCAGCGCCTGATCAACGGATCGTATCAAATCCGCGCCTATGGCATCGATCAGTTGGATCCGGGCGCCTTCCCCGGTCAGCCCGGAGACCGCCAGTTCCGTGGCGGCATCGACACCAAGGGCCAGTTCTCGCTCAACGACAAATGGGTGTGGGGCTTCGACGGCGTCCTGCTCACGGACTACTACTTCTTCTCCGATTACAGACTGGCCCAATACAAGGATTCCATGGGCTCGTTCCTGAGCCTGCCGACCGAAGCCATTTCCCAGCTCTATCTGACCGGCGTCGGCAATCGCAGCTATTTCGACGCGCGCACCATCTACTATCTCAGCTTTTCGGGTTTCCAGCAGCAG
>DATBYN010000207.1:0-4199 GCA_036513695.1 Bradyrhizobium sp.
CCGCATCGTCTCCACCGAGACGATGGAGGGGCTTTCCGATTGCGATCTGGTGATCGAGAGCGCGGTCGAGAAGGAAGAGATCAAGCGCAAGATCTTTCACGACCTCTGCGCGGTGCTGAAGCCCGAGGCGATCGTCGCCTCCAACACCTCGTCGATCTCGATCACCCGGCTCGCGGCCTCCACCGACCGGCCCGAGCGCTTCATCGGCATTCACTTCATGAATCCGGTGCCGCTGATGGAACTGGTCGAACTGATCCGCGGCATCGCCACTGATGATGCGACCTTTGACGCGGCCAGGGAATTCGTCACCCGGCTCGGCAAGCAGGTCGCGGTGTCGGAAGATTTTCCCGCCTTCATCGTCAACCGCATCCTGCTGCCGATGATCAACGAGGCGATCTATACGCTCTATGAGGGCGTCGGAAACGTCGAGGCGATCGACGCCGCGATGAAGCTAGGGGCCCATCACCCGATGGGACCGCTCGAGCTTGCCGATTTCATCGGGCTCGATACGTGTCTGTCGATCATGCAAGTGCTGCATGAGGGGCTCGCCGACTCCAAATACCGGCCGTGTCCGTTGCTCGTAAAATACGTCGAGGCCGGCTGGCTCGGCCGCAAAACCCAGCGCGGCTTTTATGACTATCGCGGCGACAAGCCGATCCCGACGCGGTGAGGGCTCCAACCTCCAACATTCGTTAACCGTTGCCGGGTAGCGTGGCTGCGACGGAGGGTTGCGTAATGGATATGATGAGCATGGTCACCAGCCTTCTCGCCGCCCAGGCGGGCAACACGCAGACGCAGATCGCCACGACCCTCCTGAAATCCAATGCCGATTCGGAGAAATCCGCGGTCCTGACCCTGTTGGGCGCGGCTCAGCAGAGCGCTTCGTCCCTGGCCAATGTCGGCGCCGGCATCGGCGGCAATCTGAACGTAACCGCCTAAAACCCGGCCGCGACCGGGTTCACCGCCGCCTTGATCAGCTTGACGGCGTCGTCGCTGTCCCATTCCGCAGGCCCGGCAATGGTCGCGATCTCGCAGCCCTGGCCGTCGACGAGGACTGAAGTGGGCATCCCCAACGCCCGTCCTATGGCTTTAAGATCCTGAAAGACCTTGGCTTTCTGGTCGCTAAAGTAGCCGAGCCCGGTCAGATTGGCCTCTTTCAGGAAATTCTTCGGCTGGTCGGGGTCGCGGGTGTCGATATTGACGGCGACGACCTCGAAATTGGGGCCGCCCAGTCTGGTTTGGAGGCCCGCTAGCGCCGGCATTTCCTTGCGGCAGGGCACGCACCAAGTGGCCCACAGATTGAACAGGACCGTGCGCCCGCGCCAGTCGGAGAGCTTCCTGGGCTTGCCGTCCGCGTCCTCGAAGGCGAGGTCCGGGAGCCGCAACGGCGCTGTCGCCATGGTCAGCGCCGCCACCTCGCCATGCGCCAGTGGCGCGAGCTTGGCCGCCAGGTCGACGGCTCCGCGGCAGGCCGGATCGCCGGCTGTGTTGCGCTTCAGCCCACCAAGCCCGTATACCCCGGCAAATCCAATCAACCCCCCGATCAGCACTGTCGCGATCGCCACGGGAATCCGGCGCGCGGCTACCGGGAGAGGCGAGGGCAGTTCGGGCATATCGTTTGTCATCCTGTATCAGATACGGCTATGCAGGGCCGGCGTGATCGTGTTGGGCCTTCAACGGCACCCAGGGGTCCGTTTGCGGCGTGGGTGATGAGCGGCAGGTCATAGGCAGCAGGTCTCGGGCAGCAAGTCATGAATAATGGGTCATGAGTAACAAGTCATGAGCAACAAGATGTGGGGCGGCCGGTTCAGCGAGCGCCCCGATGCGATCATGGAGGAAATCAACGTCTCCATCGACGTCGATCGGCATCTTTATGCCCAGGATATCGCCGCGTCCAAGGCCCATGCCGCGATGCTCGCCGCACGAGGCATCATCACCCCTAACGATGCGAAAAATATCGATAAGGGTCTAGACACGATTTTGTCAGAAATCGGCAAGGGATCGTTCGATTTCAAGCGCGCGCTCGAGGACATTCACATGAATGTCGAGAGCAGGCTCGGCGAGCTGATCGGGCCTGCCGCGGGACGGCTGCACACCGCGCGTTCGCGCAACGACCAGGTGGCGACGGATTTCAAGCTCTATGTCCGCGACACGATCGACGAGCTGGATGCGGCGCTGGCCGCATTCCAGCACGCGCTGGTGGAACGGGCGCTGGAACATGCCGCGACCGTAATGCCGGGTTTTACCCATCTGCAGACCGCCCAGCCGGTCACCTTCGGGCATCATCTGCTCGCCTATGTCGAGATGGCGGGGCGGGACCGCGGCCGCTTTGCCGACGCACGCAAGCGTCTCAACGAATCGCCGCTTGGCGCAGCAGCCCTGGCCGGAACTTCTTTCCCGATCGATCGCGATGCGACGGCAAAAGCGCTCGGCTTCGACCGGCCGATGGCCAATTCGCTCGATGCGGTCTCGGACCGCGACTTCGTGCTGGAAACCTTATCGGCGGCCGCGATCGCGTCAGTCCATCTGTCGCGCTTTGCCGAGGAAATCGTGATCTGGACCTCGCCGCTGGTTGGGCTGGTGCGGCTAAGCGACAAATACACCACCGGCTCCTCGATCATGCCGCAGAAGCGCAACCCGGATGCGGCCGAGCTGGTTCGCGCCAAGACCGGCCGGGTGATCGGCGCGCTCACCGCCTTGCTGATCGTGATGAAGGGCCTGCCGCTCGCCTATCAAAAGGACATGCAGGAGGACAAAGCGGGCGCGATGGAAGCGTTTTCCGCGCTGTCGCTGGCGGTCCGGGCGATGACCGGCATGGTTGCCGACCTCGTGCCGGACGAGGCGCGGATGAAGATGGCCGCCGGCGAGGGCTATGCCACCGCGACCGATCTCGCCGACTGGCTGGTGCGGACGCTGAAAATGCCCTTTCGCGATGCCCATCACGTCACCGGACGCATCGTCGCCAAGGCGTCGCAAGCGGGCGTGCCGCTGCACGAGCTGCCGCTGAAGGAGATGCAGGCGATCGAGCCGAAAATCACGGCCGAAGCGCTCGGCACGCTTTCGGTGGAAGCATCGGTGAAAAGCCGCAACAGCTATGGCGGGACCGCGCCGAAGAATGTGCTGGCGCAGGCGAAAGCCTGGGCGAGGCGATTGGAAAAACAGCGAAAATTAGGCTGATCAAAAGAATTTCGTTGCAATTTCATGGTTATCCGGCTCTCGCCAGAGCAAGGCAATCTTTGTATGGTGCGGCGCGCATTGGGGATTTGTTCGTGACTGGTAAGTTAAGCCCGAGGGCTTCGGGATGGGCCATCATTGTCTTGAGCGCGGCCGCTCTCGCGCTCGGAGGCTGCGGGCGCAAAAGTGGCCTCGACCTGCCGCCGAACGCATCGTCGCAGGCCGACACCGCCGCCGTCGCCACCGATACCGAGGCCGAGCGGGCGAGCAAGCCGAGCGTGTTCAATCCGTATTATGGAACCGATGCGCCGCCTACCGCGCCCAGAGGCACCAAAAAATCCTTTATTCTCGACCCGCTCCTGAACAGCAACTGAGCCCGCCATGAATCACTTCGACTATCGCAACGGCGTGCTGCACGCCGAGGCGGTTGATCTGATCGAGCTCGCTAAAGCCGTCGGCACGCCGTTCTACTGCTATTCGACCGCGACGCTGGAGCGCCACTACCGGGTATTCACCGAGGCCTTCGCCGGTGAGAAGACGCTGGTGTGCTACGCCATGAAGGCCAACTCCAATCAGTCGGTGCTGCGCACGCTGGCAAAGCTCGGCGCCGGCGCCGACGTGGTGTCGGGCGGCGAGTTGAAGCGCGCGCTGGCCGCCGGGATTCCGCCCGAGAAAATCCTGTTCTCGGGCGTCGGCAAGTCCGAGCCCGAACTGCGCGCCGCGCTTAATGCCGACATCCTTTGCATCAACATCGAGTCCGAGCCCGAACTCGAATTGCTGTCCCGCCTCGCCGTTGAGACCGGCCGCATTGCGCGGATCTCGGTGCGGGTCAATCCGGACGTCGATTCCGGCTCGCACGCGAAAATCTCGACCGGCAAGTCCGAGAACAAGTTCGGCGTGCCGCTCGCCCGTGCGCGCGCGGTCTACGCCCGCGCCGCAAAACTGCCGGGGATCAAGGTCGCCGGCGTCGACGTGCATATCGGCAGCCAGATCACCGATCTCGGGCCGCTCGAGATCGCCTTCAG
>DATBYN010000208.1:0-3103 GCA_036513695.1 Bradyrhizobium sp.
GGGTCGGGTGCGGCACGGGGTGGATGAGGCGCCCGTGCCGAACGCGGGATCCACAAGTCAAATCAACTAAACTCTCAGTAGTAATTGCAGGTGCGAACCATGCCCATGTAATTGCCGTAGGCGTCGAACTGGCGAACCCAGCCGCAGCGGCGATAGCCGTTGTTGTAGTAGTAGCCGTTGTTGGCAGCGATCGCACTGCCGACTACGGCGGCGCCGAGCAGACCGGCTCCGACGCCCCAGGCAAGGCCACCGCCGCCGCCCGCTTGGGCCTGGGTGGTGGTGGAAGCAAGGCCGCCGGTGGCGGCAAGTGTGGCCAGCGCAAGCGCTGCAATTTTGGTTTTGATCGACATTGAGAAAGCTCCATCCGGTTAAACGTGGCCGTTGTGGCCCGCATGCCCAGTTGGACGGAGGCTCTTCGATTCCGGTTCGAATGGCGTTCCGGGAATTCGGAAGCTTTAGTTATTTTATAACGATTACATGAGGTTAGAAGGATAGACGTCAGGCCTTCGGCGAAGCGGAAAACGTGCCCGGATCGAATTTGTCGACGTCGGCGAGCAATTCGCAGAACGCAGCCGCGCCGTGATCGATGAGACGCTCGCCTTTTTCCGCCGACGCACTTGTGGCATCGCCGACGGCGCCGCTTTCGTGAAGGTCCTGCGCGAGCCAGGCGAACGGCGCCGGCCGCTGCACTGAGAGCCAGCGATAATCCTTTTCCATCGCAACGCTCTTGGGATGAAAGTCGGCGATCTCGTCCACGCGCACATGCTGCCTGTATCGCGCCAGCATGATCGAGGTCTCGACCGCACCGCCATGGATGCCATGGCGCAATTCGTCCGCTGAAAATAATCCCTCCGGCACGCCAAAGCGCGACCATCCGGTGGTGACCGCGAGCAGCCCGTATTTTGCGCGCAGGTCCTGCGCCACAAGTGTCATCGCGGCGCTGTTGCCGCCGTGGCTCGTGACCATCACAAGCTTCTTCAGACCGGCGCGCGCCACGCTCTCGCCGAGCGCCATCCAGCTCTTCAGCGCCACGTCAGTCGGCAGCGTCAGCGTGCCCGGATAATCGACATGCTCGGTCGAAATCCCGACCGGCTGAATCGGAAGGAAGGTCGCGGGAATGTTTTGGGGCAAAAGCTCACGCACCCGCGCCAGATAAGCTTGCGCGATCATGACGTCGGTACCAAGGGGCAAATGCGGCCCGTGCTGCTCGGTCGCCGCCAGCGGCAACACCGCAATCCATCGCGCCGGGCTCATCCCGGAAAAGTCGGGCCAGTGGATATCGGTCCAGTCGCGGGGAGGCAGGGTCGAAGTCATCGAACGAGAAGCCATCGAGCGAAATGTTTCATTGGACGGATTTGCAAGGTAGCCTGTATTCCTTCGAAAGGACGCAAGTGGCGTCCAATGTCTTCTATCATGGGCCAGAACGATCGACGGAGTCCAATCATGAACCCGGTTCTTTTGCTGCGAGCGTTAACGCTTGCCCTCGTTGCGGTTTCTGTGGCCATCGCGCCCGCCGGCGCCCAAACGCTCGACAAGGTCTCGTTCGGAACCAACTGGGTTCCTGAAGCCGAGCATGGCGGTTTCTTCCAGGCCGTCGCCGACGGCACCTACCGGCGCTACGGGCTCGACGTCACCATCGTGCCCGGCGGCCCGAACGACAATAATCGCATGCTGCTGATCGCCGGCAAGCTCGACTTCTTCATGGCCGCGAACACCCTGATGTCGTTCGATGCGGTCGCCAACAACGTGCCGGTGGTGACGGTCGCCGCCATCTTCCAAAAGGATCCGCAGGTCTTGCTGACCCATCCGGAATCGAAGGTAACAAAAATCGAAGAGCTGAAACCACTGACGCTGTTCGTGTCCAAGGAAGGCATCACCAGCTATTTTCAGTGGCTGAAGTCCGAATATGGATTCAGCGAGGAAAAGGTAAAACCCTACACGTTCAACCCGCAGCCGTTCATCGCCGACAAGCAGAGCGCGATGCAGGGCTATGTCACCTCGGAGCCGTTCGCGGTCGAGAAGGCCGCCAAGTTCAAGCCGGGGATCTTCCTGCTGGCCGATTACGGCTTTAACACGTACTCGACCTTGATCGAGACCCGGCGCGAACTGGTCGACAAGAAGCCTGATCTGGTGCAGCGCTTCGTCGATGCCTCCGCAATCGGCTGGTACAATTATCTCTATGGCGATAGCACGCCGGCCAATGCGACGATCAAAAAGCTCAATCCGGAAATGACCGACGAGTTGCTCGCCTACTCCATTGGCAAGATGAAGGAATACGGCATTGTCGATTCCGGCGACACCTTGAAGAACGGCATCGGCGCCATGACCGACGAGCGGGCCGCGAGCTTCTTCGACAAGATGGTGCGTGCCGGCGTCGTCAAACCCGACATCGACTTCCGCAAGGCGTACACGCTTCGCTTCGTCAACAAGGGCGTCGGTCTCGATCTGCGGCCGAAGAACTAGGGCGCGGGATGGCCGAGCCTGCCGCCTTGTCCGAAGCGGACCCTCGCATGGCCGGCCTCGCGGTGAGCCTGCGCGGGGTGACAAAACTGTTTGACAATGGCGTGATGGCGCTGGGTCCGTTGGACCTCGACGTGGCAAAAGGCGAGTTCGTATCGCTGCTCGGGCCGTCGGGCTGCGGGAAGTCGACGGCGCTGCGCCTGATCGCGGGATTGAGCGCGCCGACATCCGGAACTGTCGGCGTTTCTCACCGCAGCGGCGAGATGCGCACTGCGGATTCCATCGGCTTTGTGTTTCAGGAGCCGACCTTGATGCCGTGGACCAGTGTGCGAGAGAATGTACGGCTGCCGCTGAAAATCGCCCATGCGCCCAAAGCCGAAGCCAATGCGCGCGTCGGCGAAGCGCTGAAGCAAGTGGGGCTCACTGAGTTCGCCGACGCCTACCCGCGCGAACTATCGGGCGGCATGAAGATGCGGGTCTCGCTGGCCCGCGCGCTGGTCACCGATCCGGATATTCTGTTGATGGACGAGCCGTTCGCCGCGCTCGATGAGATCACGCGTTTTCGCTTGAACAACGACCTGCTCTCGTTGTGGCGCAATTTGCGCAAGACCGTCATCTTCGTCACCCATTCGGTGTTCGAATC
>DATBYN010000209.1:0-3046 GCA_036513695.1 Bradyrhizobium sp.
TTGAGGTCGTGATGCCATCGGCGAGCCGAATTGTCCAGCAAGGCGCGTGACCGAATGTCGCGGAATACGCCGATTCCGTTCATTCCGCGTACAGTTCCGCTTTGACAGCCTGATCTCGCGCAGAATTGCACGCACGGCCCGGGAACGCCCGCTCGCCCCGAAGGTTAGCGGCGCAAGGGTTAGTGTCCCCGGATGGAGCCAACAATGATCAAGCTTAGGGTATTGAGTGCCGCTGCCGTCGTGGCGGTGGTTTTGCCGACGGCGAGCTTCGCCCAACAACAACATGGCGTTGCGAGGGGCGGTGGCGCGCCGGCCGCACATTTTAGCGGCGGTGGTGCCGCCTTCCATCCCAGTGTAAGCGCTCCGGTCGCGCATTTTAATGCTGGCGGTGCCGGCATGCGCACGGGTGGCGTGAGCGCTCCGGCGGTCGCGCAGTTTAACGGCGGCGCCTATCGTGGTGGATATGGCGGCGGCTACTATCACCACCGTGACCACGATCACGACCGCGGCTTCTTCCCGGGCGTCGTGGCCGGTGCACTGGTCGGCGGCGCGCTCGCGGCAGACAGCTATGCCTATTACGGCGGGCCGGGCTACTCCGCGCCGGGCTATTACGGCGACCAGTATTACGATGACAGCGCGGTTGCCCCGGCGCCCGCAGGGGATGACGCCGTCGCCTACTGCATGCAGACCTATGGTTCCTATGATCCCGCGTCGGGAACCTATCTCGGTTACGACGGGTTGCGGCACCCCTGCCCGTAGCCGCGTCTGAAAATCTTCGGATCGGAGGACGGCGTATTTCTGGTGCGCCGTCCTTGGCATAGGGGCACCACATCATGCCACGGGTTCTTGTGGTCGATGACGACCCACTGGTTGGCGAGGCCATCCAGACATGTCTTCAAGCGGAAGGCTTCGAAGTCACCGTGGCTGACGGCGGTGAAGCCGGCTTGGGCGCGCTTGAAGCCGAAAGCTTCGATGTGATGCTGGTCGACATTTTCATGCCGCACATGCGCGGGTTTGAGTCTATCCGGCTGTTCCACGAGCGCGCGCCGGCCATTCCGCTGGTCGCGATGTCCGGCTACGCCTTTGCAACTTTCGACACGCCCGCGCCCGACTTCCTCAAGATGGCCCTCGAGCTCGGCGCAACGATATGCCTGCGCAAACCATTCACGTCGAAAGCGCTGCTCGCCGCCGTCAACGAATGTCTCAACCGGGGCTGAGCATCCATTCGCGCCTCACGACCGCGTCGCCAAAGCGACGCCGGCGAGCGTAAACACCAGGGCGGCGATCTGGCCGGGGCCGAGCGGCTCATGCAGCGCGAGCGCCGCCGTCACCACGCCGATGACCGGCACCGCCATGGTGCCGATCGCGGCTACTGACGCGGGTAGCCGCGCCAGCGCCGCAAACCAGCTGACATAGGCGACGCAGAACTGAACCACGATGGCATAGGTCAAAAGCATCCAGTCGAAACTGGATAATGCCGCCCAATCGGCCTTTTCGATCAACAGGCCGACGATCGCGACCGGCAGGCTGCCGATCCCGATCTGCCAGGCGGCGGCGGACAGCGGCGGCAAATTGAGCGGCAGCTTTTTCGCCAAAACCGTGCCGACCGCAAAGCCGAAGGCGCCGCCGAGCGCCATGATAATACCCGGCAGCTTTTCCAGGCTCCCCGCAAAGCCATTGCCACCCATGATCGCCGCAAGCCCCGCGAACGCCATGGCGAGCGAAATGACGCGCAACAGATTGGGCCGCTCGCCGAGGATCGGCCAGGCGAGAATCGATGCCCAGATCGGCATGGTGTAGGCGATCAACACGGCCTCGCTCGCGGGAAGCCAGACCAGCGCCAGTCCCATCAGCACCATCCAGCAGGCGACGTTGAGGGTTGCGGCCACAACCAGCCTGGGCAGAAGTTTTGCCGGCACGCGCAGGCTCTGGCCGCGCAAGATCGCGAGCAGAGCCAACAGGCCCGCACCGACGACGCCGCTGGAACCGCGCAGAGTGAGCGGCGGCAGTTCGCCCAGCAAGTATTTTAGGACCGGCCAAGTGAACCCCCAGCCGATCGACGTAATGGCGAGGAAGACGAAGCCCGCGGGCAAGATGCGCGCACGCGGGCGATGCGGATTTTGCATTGTCATGGAATCACCGGCCACGGAATCAGCGGCAATGTGGCCCTGATCGCGGATGCTCACCATCGGCCGCCAGGCATGCCAGGGCGGACTTCTCCGTAGCCCTACGTGAGTCTCCTCAGAGCAACCCCTCGCCCGCAATAAATAGTTACCCTGTGAACAACGGGACGAAGCAGGAATTGACCTCCCCGGATCAATTTTTTTCGCTTGGGAATCCCTGAGGACTCACTGATACTTGGCGGCACGGCAGGCGCCCACCGCCCCTTGGATTCCTCCCTTTTCCACCATATTTAGTATTTGATTCAGGAACTCGTACTAATCCTTGACGGGCGCGAGGGAGTTGTCCTAGCTTTCATCCTGTTCGGCGCGAGTGAGTTTGGGTCCCGCCGGTCACTTCCAGAAGGGTTCCAGATTGACCACGCCGGTTGCCGGTCGAGGCAGCCTGTATGGGCTTTTTTGTCCCGAATTTTGGGGGATTTCGGAGCGCTAAAACGAGCCAAAAACGGCTCTGGTTTTGTTGAGTTGGAGTGCGTTGAGAGCATGACCTGAAGGCCGGAACGGGGGTGTTCCGTCAGGGCATGCGGCGGCGGGATCGGTGCACACATCAAGAGTGCGCGCATCGATCGTGGGGCCAGAGAAACAGGGCCGGGTCCACCGGTAGAGCGTGCGAGCCTCTAGGCCAAAGTCGTCTTCGACTTTGGTCCGGCCGGTTCGCTCAAGGAACAACATCCGGCCGCGGGCAGCGGTCCGGTCAAAAAACGGGGCACAACGATGCGAATCGAACGACGCAATACCACTGCAGGCCAGTCACCCTACGCAGAGATTGATTTCAGATTGACGACATCTGAGATCCGCAATCCTGACGGCTCGGTGGTTTTTCGTCTCGAAAACGTCGAAGTGCCGGAATTCTGGTCGCAGGTCGC
>DATBYN010000210.1:0-5244 GCA_036513695.1 Bradyrhizobium sp.
TTCCGATGCCGCCGCGAAAACGCTTCCCGGCCCGATCTGGGTGGTGAAGAGCCAGATCCATGCCGGCGGCCGCGGCAAGGGCAAGTTCAAGGAGGCCTCCGCCGGCGACAAGGGCGGGGTGCGCATCGCCAAATCGGTCACTGAGGTCAATGAGTTCGCCAGGGAGATGCTGGGCGCAACTCTGGTCACGGTGCAGACCGGGCCGCACGGCAAGCAGGTCAACCGGCTCTACATCGAGGAAGGCTCCGACATCGACAAGGAGTTTTATCTCTCGATCCTGGTCAACCGCGAAACCAGCGAAGTCTCGTTCGTGGTCTCCACCGAAGGCGGCGTCAACATCGAGGACGTCGCGCACTCGACGCCGGAGAAGATCGTGACCTTCTCGGTCGATCCGGCGACCGGCATCATGAGCCATCACGGCCGCACCGTTGCGAAGGCGCTGAAATTGACCGGCGACCTGGCAAAACAGGCGGAAAGACTGGTGAGCCAGCTCTATAACGCCTTCGTCGCCAAGGACATGGCGATGCTGGAGATCAACCCGCTGGTGGTGACAAAACAGGGGGATCTGCGCGTGCTCGACGCCAAGGTGTCGTTCGACGACAACGCGCTGTTTCGTCATCCCGAAGTGGCGGCGCTGCGCGACGAGACCGAAGAAGACGCCAAGGAAATCGAGGCGTCAAAATACGATCTCAACTACGTCACGCTTGACGGCAACATCGGCTGCATGGTCAACGGGGCTGGTTTGGCGATGGCGACGATGGACATCATCAAGCTCTATGGCCTGGCGCCGGCGAACTTCCTCGACGTCGGCGGGGGGGCCGACAAGACCAAGGTCACCGCCGCCTTCAAGATCATCACCGCCGATCCCAATGTGAAGGGCATCCTGGTCAACATCTTCGGCGGCATCATGAAATGCGATATCATCGCCGAGGGCGTGGTCGCCGCGGTCAAGGAAGTCGGCCTCAAAGTGCCGCTGGTGGTGCGCCTCGAGGGCACCAATGTCGATGCCGGCAAGAAGATTCTGACCGACAGTGGCCTCAACGTGGTGCCGGCTGATAACCTCGACGACGCCGCGCAGAAAATCGTCAAGGCCGTGAACGGAGGGTAAGCCCATGCCCGAGGACCATCTCGTCGCACCGTCGCCGCAGGAGGCCCATCGCAAGCTCGCGGTGTTCGCGGGCGAATGGAATGGCGAAGAGGTGGTGTTTCCGTCGCGCTGGAACGCTGGCGGCCCGGCCACCTCGCATGTCGTGGCGCGCATCGACCTCAACGGATTTTATCTGATCCAGGATACCCGCCAGATGCGCGACGGCAAGGAAACCTTCGCCACCCATGGCGTCTTCACCTACGACCGCGAGGACCGGCTCTACAAATTGTACTGGCACGATTCGCTCGGCTACTTCCCGCCGTCGCCGGCCTCCGGCGGCTGGACCGGCACGACGCTGACGCTCGTCCGTGGCTCGCTGCGCGGCAACGCGCGCCATCTCTATGAAGTCATCGACGACAACAGCTACAACATGAAAATCCAGTTTTCGCCTGATGCCGAAGGATGGTCCGACGTGCTCACCGGCGTTTACCGGCGCATCAACTGACCCCTTAGACCTAGCGTTTCGCGAAAGCAGTCCCAGACATGTCCATCCTGATCGGCAAAAACACAAAAGTCATCTGCCAGGGTTTTACCGGCAAGAACGGCACGTTCCATTCGGAAGCCGCGATCGCTTACGGCACCAAGATGGTCGGTGGGACATCGCCAGGCAAAGGTGGGGCGACGCATCTCGGGCTGCCGGTGTTCGACACCGTGCAGGAGGCCAAGGAAAAAACCGGCGCCGATGCGTCCGTGATCTATGTGCCGCCGCCGGGCGCGGCGGACGCGATCTGCGAAGCCATCGATGCCGAAATTCCGCTGATCGTCTGCATCACCGAGGGAATTCCTGTCCTCGACATGGTGCGCGTAAAACGCTCGCTGTCGGGGTCGAAGTCGCGGCTGATCGGGCCCAATTGCCCGGGCGTGATGACGGCCGGTGAATGCAAGATCGGCATCATGCCGGCGAACATCTTCAAGCCCGGCAATGTCGGCATCGTCTCCCGCTCGGGGACGCTGACCTATGAGGCGGTGTTCCAGACCACCCAGGAGGGCCTCGGCCAGACCACGGCGGTCGGGATCGGGGGCGACCCGGTCAAGGGCACTGAATTCATCGATGTGCTGGAGATGTTTTTGGCCGACCCAAAAACCACGTCGATTGTCATGATCGGCGAGATCGGCGGTTCGGCCGAGGAAGACGCCGCCCAGTTCCTCAAGGACGAAGCCAAGCGCGGTCGCAAGAAGCCGATGGTCGGCTTTATCGCCGGCGTCACCGCCCCTCCCGGCCGCCGCATGGGCCATGCCGGCGCGATCATCTCCGGCGGCAAGGGCGATGCCGGCTCCAAGACCGCGGCCATGGAATCGGCCGGAATCACCGTCTCGCCGTCGCCCGCGCGGCTTGGGCATACCCTTGCCGAAAAATTGAAGCGCTGATTCAATCTTTGGTTCTTTTCGGGGCGAACATTTGCCCTATATAGGCTAAAAGGCCTCTATAACGCTGATCCGTTAGCCGGATCGGCCGTTGCGCCGTTTTCCAGGCGCGAACTAAAAATCACCAGGATGCAATCATGTCTCGCCAAGACGCGAACGCCGCCTTTGCCCTCTCCTCGTTTTTGCAGGGCACCAACGCCACCTACATCGACGAGATCTACGCCCGCTACGAGCAAGACCCCGCTTCCCTCGATCCCGAATGGCAGGAGTTTTTCAAGAGCCTGAAAGACACCCCGGCCGAAATCCGCAAAAACGCCGAGGGCCCGTCGTGGGGCCGGCAGAGTTGGCCGCTGACGCCGCGCGACGAGTTGACCTCGGCGCTCGATGGCAACTGGGCGGAAGTCGAAAAATCCGTCGGCACCAAGATCGCGGCCAAGGCGCAGGCCAAGGGCGGCGAGCTGACCGCGGCCGACGTTCATCGGGCGACGCGCGATTCGGTGCGCGCCTTGATGCTGATCCGGGCCTACCGCATGCGCGGGCATTTCCACGCCAAGCTCGACCCGCTCGGGATCGAGGCGCCGCGCGACCGCGAGGAGCTCGATCCGCGCTCCTACGGCTTTGTCGAAGCCGATTTTGACCGCAAGATCTTCCTCGATCACGTGCTCGGCATGGAATATGCGAGCTTGAAGGAAATCGTCGCGATCTGTGAGCGCACCTACTGCCAGACGCTCGGCGTCGAGTTCATGCACATCTCCAATGCCGCGCAAAAATCCTGGATCCAGGAGCGCATCGAGGGTCCGGACAAGGAAATCAGTTTTACCCGCGAGGGCCGCCGCGCCATCCTGATGAAGCTGATCGAAGCCGAAGGCTTTGAGAAATTCTGCGACCTGAAGTTCACCGGCACCAAGCGGTTCGGTCTCGACGGTGCTGAATCGCTGATTCCGGCGCTGGAGCAGATCATCAAGCGCGGCGGCAATCTGGGCGTCAAGGAAATCGTGCTGGGCATGCCGCATCGCGGCCGCCTCAACGTGCTCACGCAAGTGATGGGCAAGCCGCACCGCGCGTTGTTTCACGAATTCAAGGGCGGCTCGGTCAATCCCGACGCGGTCGAGGGCTCCGGCGACGTCAAATATCATCTCGGCGCCTCGTCGGACCGCGAGTTCGACAACAACCGCATCCATCTGTCGCTGACCGCCAATCCCTCGCATCTGGAGATCGTCGATCCCGTGGTGCTCGGCAAAGTGCGCGCCAAGCAGGACCAGCACGGCGATCCGCCGGACATGCGCATCTCGGTATTGCCGCTGTTGATGCACGGCGACGCCGCCTTCGCCGGCCAGGGCGTGGTGGCGGAATGCTTCAGCCTGTCGGATCTAAAAGGCTACCGCACCGGCGGTTCGCTGCATTTCATCGTCAACAACCAGATCGGCTTTACGACCTATCCGCGCTATTCGCGCTCCTCGCCGTACCCTTCCGACGTGGCGAAGATGATCGATGCGCCGATCTTCCATGTGAACGGCGACGATCCGGAAGCCGTGGTGTTCGCCGCAAAAGTCGCGATCGAATTCCGGCAGAAATTCCACAAGCCCGTCGTCATCGACATGTTCTGCTACCGCAGGCATGGCCATAACGAGGGCGACGAACCGGCCTTCACCCAGCCGGTGATGTACAAGAAGATCGCCTCGCATCCCTCGACGCTGGAGATTTATTCGAAGCGCCTGATCACTGAGGGCGTGATGACCGAGGGCGAAGTCGAAAAGGCCAAAGCCGATTGGCGCGCGCGGCTCGATGCTGAATTGGAGGCCGGCTCGGGCTATAAGCCCAACAAGGCGGACTGGCTCGACGGCAAATGGGCCGGCTTCAAGTCGGCGGACCAGGAAGAAGACGCCCGCCGTGGCGTCACCGGCGTCGACATCGCCGTGCTAAAAGATATCGGCCGCAAGATCACAAAAGTGCCCGATGGTTTCCGGATTCACCGCACCATCCAGCGCTTTCTGGAAAACCGCGCCAAGGCGATCGATAGCAATAACGGCATTGATTGGGCGACCGGCGAGGCGCTGGCGTTCTGTACGTTATTGCAGGAGGGCCATCACGTCCGGCTGTCGGGACAGGACTCCGAGCGCGGCACCTTCTCGCAGCGGCACTCGGTCCTGATCGATCAGGAAGACGAGAGCCGTTATACGCCGTTCAACCATCTCGGCGGCGACCAGGGCCATTACGAAGTCATCAACTCGCTGCTCTCGGAAGAAGCGGTGCTCGGTTTCGAATATGGTTACTCGCTCGCCGAGCCGAATGCGCTGGCGATGTGGGAAGCGCAGTTCGGCGACTTCGCCAACGGCGCTCAGGTCGTGTTCGACCAGTTCATTTCTTCGGGCGAGCGCAAATGGCTGCGGATGTCCGGCCTCGTCTGCCTGCTGCCGCACGGCTATGAAGGCCAGGGGCCGGAGCATTCGTCCGCGCGGCTCGAGCGCTTCCTGCAGATGTGCGCCGAGGACAACATGCAGGTGGTCAATCCAACCACGCCCGCCAACTACTTCCATGTGCTGCGGCGCCAATTGCACCGCGAAATCCGCAAACCCTTGATCATGATGACACCGAAGTCGCTGTTGCGGCACAAGCGCGCGGTCTCGGCGCTCGACGAACTCGGCAAGGACACAACCTTTCACCGCATCCTCTACGATGACGCGCAGATGCGGCCCGACGAAAGGACCAAGCTGCAGCCGGATGACAAAATC
>DATBYN010000211.1:0-7684 GCA_036513695.1 Bradyrhizobium sp.
TGAGATCTTCGGTGCAATAGGGGAACACCTCAAAGCCATCCTTGATCAGGATGGCAGCGGCTTCGACCAGGCCGACCACGTCGGGCTGCAGCGTGTCGTTGTCGGCGATCACCTCGAGCTTGATCCATGAGGTGGAAAACAATTCGCGCGCCAGTTTTGCGGTGGTCACCGCTTCGCGCACGGTGCGGCAGCCGGCGGTGTTCGGCAGCACCGTGACGCCAAGCTCGCGGATCAGCGACCAGAACGCATCGCCGGTCTTGCCGCCGGCCGCCTCGCGCCGCAGCGACACCGTGACGATCTGCGCGCCTGAGCTGCGGATCGCGTCTTGCATGATCGCGGGCGAGGGGTACAGCGCGCTGCCGACCAAGAGGCGGGAAGAAAATTCGCGGTCGTAGAATTTCAGCATGGCGTTAGATTCCTCTCTCGTCGTCCCGGCGAACGCCGGGACCCATACGCCGTGTCCTCTCATTGTGGCACTCGGGGAGTTGCCTTCCGTAACCACGAAGGCCGGTGGTTATGGGTCCCGGCATTCGCCGGGACGACATGTGGAGAGATTTTGCGCGTGCGAAAATCATCTTCACCCTCCCTGCCTTGGCGTGATGATCTCGATCTCGTCGCCGTTTTTCAGTGCCGTCTCCGCCCATTTGCTCTTCGGCACCACGTCGTAATTCAGCGCAATGGCAAAATGGTTGCCCTCATATTCGAGCTCGCTCAAGAGCGCGTCGACGCTGGTCGACAAAATCTCCCGCGGTTCGCCATTGACGGTCACGCGCATTGCATCACCTCGTTGTCGATCTGGCCGCGCTCGACATAGGCAAGCGTCAATTCCGCCAGCGCCGGCGCAATCAAGAAACCGTGGCGATAGAGGCCGTTCACCGCGATCTTCTCGTTGTCGACCGCGATGCGCGGCAGATTGTTTGGAAATGCCGGGCGCAAACCGGAGCCGAATTCGACAATGCGCGCTTCGGCGAACGCCGGATGCACCGCGTAAGCCGCGCCCAATAGCTCCAGCGCGGAGCGGACGCTGACGCCGGTGTCCTCGGCCTCGATCGAGGTCGCGCCCAGCATGAACAGATTGTCCTCGCGCGGGACCACATAGAGCGGCCAGCGCGGGTGGATCAGCCGCACCGGGCGCGACAATTTTACCTCGGAAGTCTCGATCAGGATCAGTTCGCCCTTGACGCCGCGCAGCTCACGTTGCGTATCGCGCGCGGAAAAGCCGCGGCAGTCGATCACGAGGCCGTCGATATCCCACGGCGCCGGCTCGCTGTTGAATTTGATGGTGCCGCCGGCGGCGATGATCCGCTGGTGCAGTTTTGGCAATACGCGGCGCGGCTCGACATGGCCTTCGCCGGCAAAGAATAACGCCTCGCGAAACCGGCCCTCGAGCGAGGGCTCGAGTTCGCTGATGGCACGCGCGTCAAGCCGCTGGTGGCCGGTCGTGAGTTTGGCAAAACGTTCGAAATCGCTGCGGTCGCGGGCGTGCGCCACCACCAGCGAGCCGTTGAACGGCGTATCCGGCAATTCCTTGCGCCACAGATCGAGCGCCCGCAGGCCGAGCCGGCTGATGATGGGTTCGGAAGCCTCGGCCTCGCACCACGGCGACAGCATGCCGCCGGCCCAGTGGCTGGCGGAGAGCATCATGCTCTCGTCGCTGCGTTCATGCAGCGTGACGTCGTGGCCGGCCTGGGCGAACAACAGCGCCTGCCACGCGCCGGCAATGCCCGCGCCGATCACGGCGACGGGGGATTCCCCCCTTGGCGCGGCGGGCCCTTGCCCGCGCTGTGCGCTAGAACTCTGGTACATCCCTGTCCCTTCGCCGGCATGACCCGGATCAGGTTCAAAGGGTCACCGCGGTCTCGCGTCCTTGCACAGGATTCGAGCGTGCGGTCTCTCAGCTCCTCGTCGGAGCTCCCCTCGGAACAGGGCTAATGTAAGCCGATGGTGGGCAGTGTCAACGGACCCCATCCGTCATGCCCGGGCCAGCGACGCCGTCGTTCGGACGGCTATACCCGGCCATGACGATAATTTGGTCTATTTCGCAGGAGCCAGCGCGTTGGCATCGGCGGGGTTTTTCGGTGGTGCACTCGCCAGCATCGGTTCGGCATGCCTGACATGTTCGTGCCGCTGGCGCTTCGCGACCTGGTAATAGCCTGAGGCGTAATAGTGCACGGCGCGGTTGTGGTCGCCATTGGCGGCGCGATAGGCGCCGGCGAGATATTTTACGGCATAGGTGAGATTGGTGTTGGGATCGCGCAATCCTTCAGCGGTGCCGGTGTAGCCGAGGCCGCGCGCAGTCGCGAGCTTGATCTGCATCAGCCCGATGGTGCCGCCGCGCCCGATGAGCCTCGGCTGATAGCGGCTTTCACGCACGATCACGCGATGCACCAGCGCTTCCGGGACGCCGTTGGCCTGGGCGTGGGTCGCGACCAGCGCATCATATTCGGCGCGTTGCGCGAGCGCGGTTTCCGAAAATGACAGCGCCGCGATGGCGGCGAACGATGCAAGCGATAGCAAACGTCTCATCTTGAAATAGCCTCTGGTTGAGAGAGCTTCGCAGCGGTTGAGCCCTTAAAAGACCCCAATTGTTGCAATCGCCGGGCAGCATTGAGTCATTTCGACGGCAAGCTTCTGAAATGACTCCATGCCGCCGAAGGTGTATACACGGCAGCCCGGAAGCGTTGGTATCCGGCAACAATCCTGTCCAATTGGCATCAAAACAAAATCCAATTGGCATCAAAACAAAAAAAGCAAAATGGGAGACGCATGATGGCCCGAATAGATTTCGGCTATTTGCCCCAAGGAAATCCCTGCGCCCAATGCGGCAAGCCGATCGCAGCCCCCGAATGGGTCGAGAACGGCCAGCGCTGCACCTGGTATCTCTGGCATTGCCGGGCCTGCGACTATCAGTTCGAGGCGATGGCCATTTTCGAGCACGAAGAATCCAATTCTACGCCGCTCGCAGCCTGACGGTTTTGCCCTTCACGCCGCCGACTGCTGGCTCGGTTGGCGAACCGGCAACAGGATGCGAACGATCAAGCCATGCGGCTCGCGGTCGTTGAGCGACAGCGCGCCGCCATGCGCCAGCACGATCGAGCGCGCGATCGAAAGCCCAAGGCCGAAGCCTGAAGCTTCATTCATGTTGCGTGCGTCGTCGCCGCGCACGAACGGCTCGAGCATGACCTCCTTGCGCGCATCGGAAATGCCGGGACCATCGTCCTCGACATCGATGGTCAAGCTATCCGGCGAGATTCGGAGGCGGATCGTGGCCTCGGCGCCGAACCGCACGGCGTTTTCCACGAGATTGGTGATGCTGCGATGCAGATCGTCGGGCCGCGCCGTCGCCATGGCGTGCTCGGGGCCGTCGTAGGTGACCTTGTGGCCCATATCGGAAAATTGATCGGTGATGAGCTGCAGCGAGCTTGCGATATCGACCAGCGTCATCGATTCGAGCCTGCGGTCGTTGCGCAGGAAGGACAGCACCTGTTCCAGCATCGATCGCATCTGGTCGAGATCGCCCAGCATGCGGCTGCGGTGCGCGTCGTCCTCGATGAATTCGGACCGCAGCCGCATCCGTGTGATCGGGGTCCGCAAATCGTGACTGATCGCGGCCAGCATCTTGGTGCGGTCGTCGATCAGCTTTGAGATGCGCTCCTGCATCCGGTTGAGCGCCTTTGCAACGGAACGAATTTCTTCCGGGCCGCGCTCGGGCAGCGGGGCGGCGGCGCCGTTCAGGCTGAAATTTTCGGCGGCCTTTGCAAACGCCGACAGCGGCGCGGTCAGGGCGCGCGCCGCCCACAAGCCCAGCAGCGTCAGGCTAATGACGCCAAACAGCAATGTGATGATCCACGGTCCGCCCCAGAATGGGCGTTTGCCCTGGTCGGGCCGCTTCTTTGCCAACACCATCATGACCCCATCGGGCAGGGCGATGCCGATCCTCTCGCGGTCTTGCTCGGGCGGAAGCAAAAAGATCTGGTAGTCGCTGCGATGCGGGCCGACGGTGCGGCCATCCGCTTCGGCCGCCGCGGGAGCGGTGCCTTCGGGCTGGCCTTGAACGGGAAGGCCTTCAACGGGAAGGCTTGCGATGTCCAGTTGCGGAAACGCGCGCGCGATGTCGGCGAACAATCTTTGCCGCTCCTCCGCAGGGGCCGCGCCGAGAATCTGGGCCGCGACCACAAGCTGGCCGCGGCCGCGGTCGATCCACGGATCGCGCTGGTCCGACCGATGGATCAGGAAGGTCGCGGTGATGATCAGGTGAATGGCGATGATCGAGGTGACGACAAGCGCGGCGATCTGTCCGCTGATCCCCTTCAGGTTGAGAAAGCCGAACAGCTTCATGATCAGCCGTTGGTCGGGGTCGTCACCGCGCTGACGGTGGGGGTGAACATGTAGCCGCCGGAGCGCACGGTCTTGATCATGGTCGGTTCCAGCGGATCGGCTTCGATCTTGCGCCGGATGCGGCTGACCAGGACGTCGATGCTGCGCTCGAACGAGCCGGCGCTGCGGCCCTGGGTCAAATCGAGCAGGCTGTCGCGCGACAGCACGCGGCCGGGCCGCTCGCAAAACGTTCGTAACAGGTCGAATTCGGCGCTGGTCATCGCGACCCGGGCGCCCGCCGGATTACGCAGTTCCCGCAGCCGAAAATCGATCCGCCATTCCGCAAATGTCAGCGCAATCGCGCCATTGGTGGCGCTGGCGGTCTGCGCCGCCGCCTGCCGGCGCAGCACGGCGTTGATCCGGGCCAACAATTCACGCGGATTGAACGGTTTTGCCAGGTAATCGTCGGCGCCCATCTCGAGGCCCAAAATCCGGTCGACGTCCTCGCCGCGTGCGGTGAGCATGATGATCGGCGTTTGCGACTCAGCGCGGACCTTACGGCACAGGCTCAGCCCGTCCTCGCCCGGCAGCATCACATCGAGGATCAGAAGATCGACCCGACGGTCGGTCATCGCCCGGATCATCTCGCGTCCGTCGGTCGCCGTCGTGACGTTGCAGGCGTTGGTACGCAAGTATTTTGCGATCAACGCCCGCGTTTCGCGGTCGTCTTCGACGACAAGAATGTTCGGTGATGCCATGCCCATCTGGACCCTTTGTCCCTGATTCGCGAAAACGAGCGAAGGATTTTTGTTTCAGAATGTTTCTGACCCCGCCCTCGCAACACAGGGCAACATGCCGGCAGGGCAATAAAAAGGCCTCGTTAACAAGCTTAACCATACGGTCGAGGCGCCTCACAAGAACCTTTGGAGCCATCATGACCTCGATCTCAGCGGCCACCAGCAGTAGTTACACCTCGCCCCTCCAGAAGCTGCAGGAGGAGATGCAGGCAGAAGTGAAGTCCGGCGCCATCAGCTCGTCCGATCAGAGCGCGCTGTCCTCCGCGCTAACCGACATCAACTCCTCGCTGCAGAGCGGCGACGCGAGCCAACAGTCCGGCAACTCGAATTCTTCGCCCGGCGATCTGAAGTCGAAAATCGACGGGCTGATCGCCAACGAAGTCTCGAGCGGCAAACTGACCAGCAGCCAGGCCACCGAATTGCAGGGCGTCTTCCAGTCGGCGTTCGCCAATGGCGGCCCGGGGGGCCCGGGCGGCGCCGGCGGCGCCCACCACGGCCATCACGGCGGTCCGCCGCCGACTGACAGTTCGTCCTCGACCGACAGCACGGGCAGCACCAGCTCCACAAGCTCCACCAGCACCACCAACGACATTCTGCAGCAATTTTTGCAGTCGCTGCAGAACTCGCTGTCCGCCTCGTCCTCGACGTCGTACAGCGCCAACGGCAATTCCACCGGCAACAGCAGTTCGTCGTTCTCGGCGCTTCTGATCAACTACCAGACCTGACGCCACGCCGTTTCCGCAATCCCGCCGCGAGCCAAATCTTGGCTTGCGCCGGGGGAACCCGGCAGGGGGCGCAAGCGTTGGTTTACTTCATCAACCCAAAGGGAGGGTGATGATGACTGACGTCATGGCAAAGCCGCACCAGCTGATCGCGAGCGATCGGGTCGAGGGCACCGCGGTGCGAAGGCCGAGCGGCGAGCGGATCGGCCACATCGAACGGCTGATGATCGATAAGATCAGCGGCAAGGTATCCTACGCGATCTTAAGTTTCGGCGGCTTCCTCGGCATCGGAACCAATCTGCTTCCGCTGCCGTGGGGGCGGCTCAAATACAATCCGCAATTCGAGGCCTACGAACTCGACATCGACGATGAAGAACTGCGCCGCGCGCCGTCGTTCCGCGCCGACAAGGATTTTGACTGGGGCGATCGTTCGCAGGAAACCGAGCTGCATCGCTATTACGGAATCCCGCCATATTGGGGCGGATTCTGATCGCTGCTCGAAAATGCATTGCAATGAAGATGCGTTGCAACGTCGAAATGCATTTCGGAACTGGAACGGCCGACGCCGCGGCGTGTTTTCTCCGAACAACGATTTCACGATCAGGGAGAAAACTGATGTTTGCAAAATATCTCACGACCGGTCTGGCGGCGTCCGCGTTGTTTGCGACGGTAGCGTTCGCGCAAACTCCGACGGCAACCACCGACCGTGCCAACATGGCGCCCGCGGCGGCATCGAGCTCGTCATTCCAGGGTGACTGGCGCGCTTCAAAAATCGTCGGCCTAAGCGTCTACAATGACAACGACGAAAGCCTCGGCTCGATCAACGAGCTCCTGATGGACAAGGACGGGAAGATCCAGGGGGTCGTGCTCAGTGTCGGCGGCTTCCTCGGCATGGGCAGCCATCTGGTCGCCGTTTCCTTCGAGAAGGTCAAATTCGTCGACAAGCCGATTGCTTACACCGGCGCCGCCAGCTCTCCGAATGCACCAGGCACCCGGCCGCCGTCATCGACGACCACGGGTGCAGCGAACCCGAGCACAGCGCCAGCCGCGGCGCCGGAGTCAAAGCCCAATCCCTGGTATCCGGATCACGCCGTCTTCAACGCGACCAAGGATGAGCTGAAGGCGATGCCGGAGTTCAAATTCTCGACCTGAGGCAAGGTCTGATTCGAAGTGATGGCGCGTCCGGTTTCGCCGGGCGCGCTTTGCTTTGGGGCACTTGCGTCTTTCAGCCCCGATATGGCGATGCTAGGCTTGCGTCCGGCAGGAGCACCTGCCTCCTGCCTAATACCGAATGGGAGGACGATATGACCGAGAGCGTCTACAAGGTGATTGAGCTGATCGGTACCAGCAAGGATTCATGGGAAAAGGCGGCCGCTGCAGCGGTCGAAAGGGCCGGCAAAACGCTTCGGGATCTTCGCGTCGCCGAGGTCGTGAAACTCGATTTGCAACTCGACGCCAAGGGCCACATCGAAGCCTACCGCGCCAAGCTCAACGTCTCGTTCAAATACGAGGATTGAGGCAGTGCTGCTTCTCACCTCGCCCCGCTTGCGGGGAGAGGTCGGATTTTACGCGCAGCGAAAAATCCTGGTGAGGGGGACTTTCCGCGCATTCGGTTTCCGTGGAGAGACCCCTCACCCCAACCCTCTCAGAGCGAGCTTTGCTCGTCTCGACCCCGCGAAGAGCGGGGCGAGGGAGGGAAAGACCGCTAATTCGTCTTCACCAGCGGGCAGCCGCCCTTGTCGAGCGGACGGAAGGCTTCGTCGCCGGGGACGGTGGCGATCAGCTTGTAGAGATCCCATTCGCCCTTGGATTCTTCCGGCTTCTTCACCTCGAACAGATACATGTCGT
>DATBYN010000212.1:0-8934 GCA_036513695.1 Bradyrhizobium sp.
GGTCGCTCCAAATCCGCGGACCCGAAGAAAATGCGCGCCAACTCAACTTGCTCGCGGGGACATGCAAACACCGCCCCGTAGTCAAACCGGGACGGTGATTAAGTTAGGCTGGAAGTGGTTGCGGGGACTCGCAACCGCCGATACCGACATTCTTTGATGGTGGCCTGTATCAGCAATGCGGTGCTTCCGCCCAACACGCTGGCACCCACGACGAGCAGGGACAGGACCCGCTCCACGCGCGGCGCCCAACGTTCGCACGTTTGGCGATCTGATCGACCTGCACGACGAAGACATGCACGAAGTTGGAAAGCCCCCTCGCCGGTCAAAAGCTGCCGTGATGGCGTCGCTAAAGGCTGAGCCCGGCAGTGTGAAGCTTCCCGCGCTCAATCGAGAGCGGCTGATCGAGTTCGGACGAAAGCGCGCCAAGCAAGGCGCTGGTCCCGCAACGTTGGCCATCGATTTGTCTTTCATCCGGACAATCATAACGCATGCCGCTGCGGTCCACGGCATCGAAGTTTCGGCCGGGGAGGCCCGGCTAGCACGGGTGGCACTAAGTCACCTCAATCTGGTTGGACGAGGCAAAGAGCGTGACCGACGACCTACACAAGACGAACTCGACGAACTAATCGAATACTTCGAGACGAACCTTCGGCAACTCATACCGATGGGACGGATCGTCAGGTATGCCGTGGCAACGACATTCCAGCGCGTCCGACAGCGCACCGTACATGGCGCCGGTGAGCGCATTCTTCTTGTCGGGGCGTTGCAATGTCAGCGTCATGACGCCGCCTGCCATCTCGGTCTTGACGTGTTCGGTCACAAAATCCTCCTTCAGGCGACGGCGCGGGCCGGCACTTTGACCTCGGCGCCGTCGAGGAAACCGGTGAGACGTTGCCGGATGATCTGCTCGGCCTCCGTCATTATGCGATCGATCAATTCCTTCACCGAGGGAATGTCATGAATCAGGCCTGCCACCATACCGCAGCTCCAGGCGCCGGCATCCATTTCGCCATCGATCATCACCTTGGGATAGACCCCCGCGACCTGATCGTGGATGTCTTCGATCTTGATGCTCTTGCCTCTTTCGCGCTCGATCTCGAGCAGGCGATCGACGCCTTTGTTCTTCAGCACGCGCTCGGTGTTGCGCAGCTCGCGCATCACGAGCCGCGTGTCGAGCTCGGACGCGGCGACCAGGGCCTGCTTCACATTGTCATGAACCGGCGCCTCTCTGGTGGCGATGAAGCGCGTGCCCATGTTCATGCCGGCCGCGCCCATCGCGAGCGAAGCGACCAGGCTGCGCGCGTCCGCCATGCCGCCCGACGCCACGAACGGAATCTTCAATTCCTCCGCCGCGCGCGGCAACAGGATCATGTTCGGGATATCGTCCTCGCCGGGATGACCGCCGCATTCAAACCCGTCGACGCTGACGGCGTCGCAGCCGATTTTTTCCGCTTTCAGCGAATGCCGGACGGAGGTACATTTGTGGATCACCTTGATGCCCGCGGCCTTCAGCGCCGGCATATACTGCTCGGGGCTACGGCCCGCGGTCTCAACGATCTTGACGCCGCCTTCGCGGATCGCGGCGATATATTCCGGATAGGGCGGCGCGGTGAAACTCGGCAGGAAGGTGAGGTTGACGCCGAACGGCTTGTCGGTCATGGCGCGGCAGCGCGCGATTTCTTTTGCCAATAGTTCCGGTGTCTTCTGGGTCAGCCCGGTGATGATGCCGAGGCCGCCGGCGTTCGACACCGCGGCGGCGAGTTCGGCAAAGCCGACAAAATGCATACCGCCCTGGATGATCGGATGCCGGATGCCCAACAGTTCAGTGATAGCTGTCTTCACGAAAAACCTCCGCTCTTCCGATCAGTGGACGATTTCAAAAAGTCCCGCCGCGCCCATGCCGCCACCGATGCACATGGTCACCACGCCATATTTCGCCTTGCGCCGCCGACCCTCGATCAGGAGATGGCCGGTCAATCGCGATCCCGTCATGCCATAGGGATGCCCGATCGCGATCGAGCCGCCATTGACGTTGAGTTTTTCGGGATCGATGCCGAGCTTGTCGCGGCAATAGATGACCTGCACCGCATAGGCTTCGTTCAATTCCCAGAGATCGATGTCGTCGATCTTCAAACCGTGCCGCTTCAAAAGGCGCGGAATCGCGGCCACTGGGCCAACACCCATCTCGTCCGGCTCGACGCCCGCAGCGACAAAGCCGCGGAAAATGCCGAGTGGTTTTAGTCCCTTTTGCGCGGCGACCCGGCCGCTCATGATCACGCAAGCTGATGCGCCATCCGAGAGCTGGCTGGCGTTACCGGCGCTGATGGTCTTGCCTTCGAACACCGGCTTGATTTTTGCGAGGCCCTCCGCCGTCGTGTCAGGGCGCGGGCCTTCGTCCCTTGAAAGCGTGACCTCCTGGTAGGTAATTTCCTTGGTGTCCTTGTCCGCCACGGCCATCCTGGTGGTGAACGGCACGATCTCGTCATTAAAACGGCCGCCCTGCAATGCGGCGCCGACGCGGCGCTGGCATTCGAGCGAGTATTCGTCCTGGCGATCGCGCCCGATCTTGTAACGTTCGGCGACGACCTCGGCCGTCTCCAGCATTGACATGTAAATTTCCGGTTTCATCGCCATCAATTCAGCGTCGACGGCATGAAACTTGTTCATGTGCTCGTTCTGCACCAGGCTGATCGATTCGATGCCGCCGCCGACCGCGATCTCCACGCCATCATGCATCACGGAACGCGCCGCAACCGCGATCGCCTGCAGGCCGGACGCACATTGCCGGTCGATGGTGGTGCCGGCGACCGTCACAGGCAGCCCGGCCCGGATCGCGCCCTTTCGGGCCACGTTCATGACCATGGTGCCCTGCTGCATGGCGCAGCCCATCACCACATCCTCAACTTCACCGGGCTCGATGTTGGCGCGCTTGACCGCCGCCGCGATCACATGGCCGGCCATGGTCGGGCCTTCGGTGTTGTTGAGCGCGCCGCGATAGGCCTTGCCGACGCCGGTACGGGCGGTCGATACGATCACTGCTTCTGTCATGTTTACCTCTGGTTTAAGCGGCGGCGTCGACCTGCGCGTAGCGCAGCACGTGATAGGCCGGATCGCCGAACTGGATGTTGATGGCGGAGATACGCTTGAAATAGTGCCCGATATTGAGCTCGTCGCTCATGCCCATGCCGCCATGCAGCTGCACTGCCTGGTCCGCGACGAACTTGGCCGCGTAGCCGATCTTCGACTTGGCGCCCGAGGCGAGCCTTGATCCGCCTGGCTTATTCGCGGCGAGGCTGAGGTTGAGATGCTGCATCAGGGAGATCGCTTCCTGATGGGCAATGAACATGTCGACCATCCGATGCTGAAGCACCTGGAAGGTGCCGAGCGTCGTGCCGAACTGCTTTCGCGTCTTGGAGTATTCCAGCGTCGCCGCGTTCAATTCGCCGATGGCACCGACGGCTTCTGCGCAGAGCGCCGCGATGGCGCGATCGCGACAGGCCTCCAATACAGCGGCGCCCTCGCCTTCGGCGCCAAGCAGCCGATCGGCGCCAACGCGCACGTCACGCAGGCTGATCTCGGCCGCGCGGCGGCCGTCGAGGGTTTTGTAACTCTGCAGATGCTGGTTGGCTGCGTGACGATCGACGACGAAAAGGCTCACGCCGTTGCGGTCATTGCGATTACCCGACGTGCGCGCGGAGACAATCAGGAAATCCGCCCAAGGCGCGCCAACGACGGCAGCCTTCTCGCCGTTCAAGACGTACTCGCCGCCCTCCCGCCGCGCCGTCGTCATGACATTGGCAACATCGTAACGCGAGCCCTTTTCAGCCCAGGCCAGCGCCCAGATCGACTTTCCGGAAACAATGTCCGGAATGAAGGCGCCCTTTTGCGCGGTCGACCCTTCGCTCTCGATCAGGCTACCGGCAATCACCACCGTTTCGATGAAGGGCTCGACCACGAGATGACGGCCGCACTCGTGCATGACGATCATGGTCGAGAGCGGTCCGCCGCCGAGCCCGCCCACGTCTTCCGAGAACGGCGCGGCAAGGAGGCCGAGCTCGGCGAAAGACGTCCAGTGCTTGCGGCTAAAGCCCTCTTCGGTCGCGACGATCTTGCGGCGCGCATCGAAGCCGTACTGGTCGCGCAACAGGCGCTGCACGCTCGACCGTAGTAGCTCCTGCTCTTCCGTGAACTGGATATCCATCCGTTTCCCCTTGCGCGGTCTCAAAGGCCGAGCACCGCCTTGGCGATAATGTTGCGCTGGATCTCGTTCGATCCACCGTAGATGCTGAGTTTTCGCGAGTTGAGATATTTCTCGGACGCAGTGTGCCCGTAGTCGGGACCCGGCATGAAATGGTTAGCGCTGACGGGATGCTCCCGGATTGCCAGCCCGTAATTGCCGATTGCCCGATGCGTAAGCTCGGTGATGTTCTGGAAGATCTCGGTGCCTCGGATCTTGAACAGCGACGCCGCCGGGCCGGGCTCGATGCCGCGCGCCATCTGCGCGACGACGCGGAGCTCGGTCGCCTCCAGTGCCAGCACATCGAGCTCGATGCGGGCGATGTCCCGGATAAACTCGAGACGGGCGGGATCGCCGTTCGGAATTTCCGCGTTCACGATCTGCTTGAGGCGATCGAGATAGCGCGTGGAGCGGCCGATGCCGGCCATACTGGTGCGCTCATTGCCGAGCAGGAATTTTGCATAGGTCCAGCCCTTGTTCTCTTCGCCGATCAAATTGGCGACGGGAACGCGGACGTCTTCGAGGAAGACGTCGTTGACCTGATGGGAGCCGTCGATGGTGATGATCGGGCGCACGGTGACGCCGGGCGACTTCATGTCGATCAGCAAGAATGAAATGCCGGATTGCGGTTTTGTGGATACGTCGGTGCGCACGAGGCAAAAAATCCAGTCGGCGTGCTGCGCGAGCGTGGTCCAGGTCTTGTGGCCGTTGACGATGTAATGATCGCCGCCGCGCACCGCCTTGGTGCGCACGGAGGCGAGGTCGGAGCCTGAGCCCGGCTCGGAATAGCCCTGGCACCACCAGTCCTCGCCGGAAAGAATCCGCGGCAGGAATTTTTGCTTCTGCGCCTCGTTGCCAAACGTGTAGATCACAGGGCCGACCATGGTGACGCTGAACGCCAGCGGCGGCAGCGTTCCGGCACGGGAAGTCTCCTGCTCGAAGATGAAACGCCGGCTGATCGACCAGCCGGGCCCGCCATACTCCCTCGGCCACAGCGGCGCGATCCAGCCCTTCTGGTGGAGGATGCGATGCCACAGCAGCATCTGCTCCTTGGTCAGATCGGTCTCCGGATTCGGAACTCGCATCTCCCGCGGGTAATTCTCCGCAATGAAGGCGCGTACCTCGTCGCGGAATGCCGCATCTTCGGGAGAAAGCGCGAGCTCCATCGGAATCGCTCCCTACCACGTCTCGCCAAACGGCCTGATCTCCAATTCGAACGTCCAGGCACTCTTCGGCTGCTGGTAGAGCTGCCAATAGGATGCCGCGACCGAGGCCGGTGGCATCAGCAAATCAGGCTTGTCGAGCGCATTCGGCCCGAGCGCCTCCAGGCGGCGCTGCCGCACCCATTCGGTATCGACGCCGGCATCGATGATGAGATGCGCGACATGGATGTTCTTCGGACCCAACTCGCGCGCCATCGCCTGCGCCACCGCGCGCAGGCCGAATTTGGCGCTTGCAAAGGCGGCATAGCCGCTGCCGCCGCGCAAAGACGCAGTCGCGCCGGTAAAGAAGATATTGCCCTTTCCACGCGGCAGCATCAGACGCGCTGCCTCGCGGCCGGCGAGGAAGCCGGAATAGCAGGCCATCTCCCATACTTTCCGGAACACCCGCTCCGTGGTTTCCAGGATCGGGAAATTGACGTTGGCGCCAATGTTGAAGATGCAAGCGTCCAGCGGCGCGTGTTTGTCGGCGTCATTGAGGAAGGCTGTGATCTCCTCCTCTTTCCGCGCATCCAGCGAACGAGCGTGGATTTCGCCGCCGGCCGCTTCGATTTCCTTGACGAGCGGCTCCAGCTTCGCACCGTTGCGGCGGCCGGCGAAGATCGTAAATCCTTCGGAGGCGAATTTCTTGGCGATCTCGCCGCCGATAAAGTCGCCGGCACCGATGACCGCAACCGTCGCGCTTCTCTTCTGCATGGGTGTTCTCCGGCCCTTGAGTAAGTTGTTTGCAATTCGAAGGCGGCGTCACACGGTGCCGCGCAACGATTCCGCCAGTTTGTGCTTCAAAATCTTCCCGGTCGAGGTCGCCGGCAGGGCATCGAGCACGACGATCTCCGACGGGCGCTTGTAGGAGGTGAGCTGCGGCGCGACATGGGCCATCAGCTCCTGCGGACTGGCGGTCGAGCCTTTCAGGAGTTGCACGAACGCGACCACCTCCTCATTGCCCTCGACCGGGCGGCCGACCACCGCGCATTGCACCACCGCATCGTGGGTAGAGAGCACCGCTTCGATCTCGGCGGGATAGACGTTGAAGCCGGAGCGGATGATCATCTCCTTGGTGCGGCCAACGATATAGAGACAATCGCCCTCGAAGCGGGCGAGATCGCCGGTGTTGAACCAGCCGTCGGGATCGATGGCCTTGGCGGTGAGGTCCGGTGCACGGTAATAGCCGCGCATCACGTTGGCTCCGCGGACATGCAGCTCGCCGACCTCGCCATTGGCGACGATCTTGCCGTCGCGGCCGATGATTTTGGCTTCAAGCCCCGGCAGTAGCGAGCCGACGGCCTGATCCTTGCGCGGCGCTTCCGGACGCACGCCGGAAATTCCCGGCGAACATTCCGTGATGCCGTAACCGTTGAGCAGCGTCAGACCGAGCTCGTGCTCCACCCGCGACTTCAATTCGAGATCGAGCGGCGCGCCCGCCACCGAGATCAGGCGCAGCGTGCCGCGGTCCAGTTTCGAAAGGCCGGCGATCCGCCGGTATTCGAGCAATCGTTGAAAGGTCGCGGGCACGCCGTTGAGAATGGTGATTCCCTCGTCGGCCATCGCCCTGGCAAGCGCGGCTGGATCATACTTGGCGACAAGGCGGACGGTCGCGCCGACCATCAGGGTCATCGTGAGCAGCGAAATCCCGACGATGTGCGAGATCGGCAGCACGCAATATTGCACGTCGGCCGGCGTCATGCTGCGCAGCTCCGCCGTCGTCTTGGCGCTGAACAGGAGATTGCAGTGGGTCAGCATCACGCCCTTCGGCGTTCCCGTCGTGCCCGACGTGTAAATCAGGACCGCGACCTGCTTTGCGCCAGCCGCCTCGACCGGCTCGGCGGAGGTATTCTCGTTGAGCGGAGAAACGCCAATACCGAAGAGCGGCCCCACATCCAGCACCGGCGCCCCATAGCGCGATGCATGGGCGGCCGCCTCCGGCGAAACATCTGCCGTGAAGAAGGCGCGGCGCGCGCCGCTGTGGTCGCGAATTTGGTCGAGCTCGCGCGGCGACAGCCGCGGGTTGGCGACGATCGCCCAGGCGTCGAGGCGGAACACGGCGAACAGCAGGCACGCCAGCGCGATGCAGTTCTCGCTGACGATCGTCACGCGGTCGCCGGCGCGGATGCCGAGCGCACGCAGCGCATCTGCGGTGCCGCGCACCGCACGATCCAATTCGCGATACGTCAAGGTTGCGCTGTCGTCGATCAGCGCCACGCGATCTGGCGTAGCCGCGACGTGCCGATCCATCACCTCGTGGATACGGCTTGGCAGACCATCAAGAATATCGGTTGCCGCGCTCTCTAGTTCCAGTGTCGCCAATGATACCTCCCACCGCGGTAGCCACTTTGGGCCTTGATTTGCTCTGAGTTTAGCGGATCACGCGGTCCTGCGCCGGGCGGCACCCAGTTGTTCGACGATCGATTCCTCGACCTCGCGCAAGCGATCCTTGCCAAAGAACATTTCGTCCCCGACGAAGAAGGTCGGCGAGCCGAACTCGCCGCGCGCCACCGCGTTCTGGGTGTTGTCGATCAGCTTCTTCTTGACGTCATCCTGCTGTGCCCGCGCGATCAGGCGGTCGATATCGAGACCCGAGGAGATGAAGGCGTCCCTAAATATCTGAAGCTCGTCCATCTTCTTCGGCTCCACCCACATGTGATGATAGGCGGCCCGGAAATACCGCTCGAATAGACCCTCGAACTGCGCCGCGACCACGCCGCGCATCAGCATCAGGGTATTCACCGGAAAGAACGGGTTCGTTTTGAATTTCGTAATGCGGTGACGGCGCAGAAAGCGTTCGGTCTCGAGCGCGTTGTATTCAGCCTTGTTCTTGATGCCGCGCAGCGAGTCGGACGGCGACATGTTGCCGGTCGCCTTATAGACGCCGCCGAGCAGCACCGGGACATAGTCGAACTTCACTCCGGTGCGCTGCTCGATCTCTGGCATTACCAATTCGGCGAGATAGGCGTTCGGACTGCCGAAATCGAAGTGAAATTCCGCCCTGAGCGGTACGGTCATCGGATCGCGCCCTTCCCGTCAATAGCGGCGGTGTCCGCCGCCTGTTCAATTTGCGTTTCGGCTTTTATAGTTCTATTTTAGAACTGTCAACACGATCTTCACGTATGCATGGTTGATTGCCCACACGACCAGTTGAACGGTCGTGGGTTCCGAATTAGAATGAATCATGCCTTGCTTGCCCGCAGATGACTGGAGAAGTTCATGAAATGGGATGCGCTTGAAGAAGAGCCGTGCTCACTGGCCCGCACTGTCGCCGTGATCGGCGACCGCTGGAGCCTGCTGATCCTGCGCGAATGTTTTCTGCGCAAGCGCCGGTTCGAGGCGTTCCAGGCGTCGCTCGGCATCACCCGCCATCTGTTGGCGGAGCGCTTGAAAAAATTGGTGCGCTTCGGTGTGCTGCGCCGGATCCCATACCAGGAATCGCCAAAACGCTACGAATACATTTTGACCCAAAAGGGTCTCGACCTCTATCCGATC
>DATBYN010000213.1:0-13729 GCA_036513695.1 Bradyrhizobium sp.
AAGGGCGGCGCTCATTCCGCCTCGCCCTTCGGATAGATGCGGACATAGACAAAACGCCCCAGCGCGCCGGCCAAGACTGGCAGCGGCAGCGAGATCACGATGCGCCAGAGGGTAAAATCGGTGCCCATGATCGGTATTTCCCAGGCAACCGCGCGGCCGTAGCCGATCAGGGTCCAGCTGACGACCATGGCGATGGTGGCGCCGAAATCGGCGCCGACCGCGAGCAGTGCGCTCGCCACCGGATAGGCGGTGAACGGCCCGCCCGGCAGGATCGCGCCGAACGCCGTTCCGATCAGAAGGCCCTTCAGCCCGGAGTTCGGCCCGAGCGATCGCGACACTTTTTCGTGCGGCAAGATTTCCGCGATGAAGGCGCCGAGCAGGCAGCCCGCCAGCACCCGCGGCAGGATGCCGCCGAACAGCGAGAGATCGTGGGTCAGGATTTCGGTGACCCCGTCGATGCCGTCGCGGCGATACACCAGCGCCGCCGAGACTGCGACCAGTGCGCCGATCACGATCATCGACCAGCCGATCGGCTTGCGGACCCGCCCGGGACGCGGCTCGGCGTCCACTGCGTCATCGGCTGGCGCCGGATCTTTTAACGGGAGCTTTGACAATCGGACGGGTCTGACGCGTAAAGAGGCTAAGCCTGCTTAGGCTCAACGGCTGGGCGATGCAAATGGAAGCACGACAAGACCCATGCGCGCCTCATGGATGCCCATGCGGGATTGCGAGCCTTCAGGCGCGAGACGCGAAACACAAAAGGGCGGCAGCTCGGCGCTACCGCCCTTCGAATTCTTACCGAGTCATTCCGGGGCGCGCGCCGCGCGAACCTCAGATGTGCAATTGCACATCGGGGAATCTCGAGATTCCGGGTTCGATGCGGAGCCTGTCATCGGGCCGCGCTCCGCGCGGACCCGTTGGCATCGCCCGGAATGACTGAGTGCATCAAACCTTGGAGAACAACTGGTCGACATATTCCCAGTTGATCAGGTGATCGACAAACGCCTTCAGATAATCCGGGCGGCGGTTGCGGTAGTCGATGTAGTAGGAGTGCTCCCAGACATCGACGCCCAGGATCGGCGTTGCGCCGTGCACCAGCGGGCTCTCGCCGTTCGGCGTCTTGGCGATTTCGAGCTTGCCGTTCTTCACGGCAAGCCAGGCCCAGCCCGAGCCGAACTGGCCGACGCCGGCGGCGGCGAAATCGGCCTTGAATTTTTCGAGGCCACCGAGGTCTTCAGCGATCTTCTTTTCCAGGCGGCCGGGCAATTTGTCGCCGCCGCCATTGGGCTTCATCCAGTTCCAGAAGTGGTTGTGATTGTAGTGCTGGCCGGCATTGTTGAAGAGCGGCGCATTCTTGCCGAACGAGCCCTTGACAATCTCCTCGAGGGACTTGCCCTCGAATTCGGTGCCTTTCAGCAGGTTGTTGCCGTTGGTCACATAGGCCTGATGATGCTTGTCGTGGTGATATTCCAGCGTTTCCTTGGACATATAGGGCTGGAGCGCGTCATAGGCATAGGGGAGGTTGGGGAGCGTGAAGGTCATGGGGGCATGTCCAAAAATGATGGGAGACGAGGCTTAACGGAAACCCCTTATAGATGGTTCCATCGATCTTAAACACCGCAATTTGGGAATGGCTCGGTCGACGGCGGCCCGAAATTTAATCGCAACGCCGGCGTTTCACTCGCAAACCTGCCTGCCGTTGAAGGCAAAACAACGGCCTGTTCTGCCGGCGCTGGCTTTGCGTCCTCGACCCGGGTTTTCTTCTCCTTACCATTTGCCGATGTCACAGCAAGGCGCCTCGCCCTGTTCTTTGGTTGGGCTCACCGGTAGAACGGCCCCGGCTTCCCTTCCCCTTGTGGGAGAAGGCCCGGGACACGTGCAGAGAGTTTACTTCCATGAGCATCGAGATCGACGTTTTGAACGGCAACGAATCATGGCCCCGGGCACAACCGCTGCTCGAGGAGGCCTGGCCGCGCGACGCCGCCGGACTGCGGCCTTGGGGCGACGTCAAATGGGCCCATGCCGATTTGCGCGTGCTGATCGAGGCGCCCGAGGGCGGGCTTGGCTGTCATGTCGGGATTTACTTCCGCGACGTGACCTGGAACGGCCGCAAGTTTCATATCGGCGGCATCGGCGGGGTGGCGACCCGTGCCGATTGTCGCTGCCGCGGCTATGCCAGCATTGCGCTGAACGCCGCGATCCGAACCATGCGCGATCACGAAGCTGTCGAGTTCGCGCTTCTGGTCTGCGAGCCGCATAATTTTGCATTCTATCAGGCGCGCGGCTGGCATCCCTTCAGCGGTGAAATCTATGCCGAGCAACCCGGCGGCAAAATTCGCTTCGACGTGATGGCACCGTTTGTGTTCGATTTCAGGCGCGCGCCGCGCCAGGGCACGATCGACCTATGCGGCCTGCCCTGGTGAGCATTGCAGGAAGCCTGCGCGCGCCTGCGAAAAATGACATTGCAGATATTGGATTTGCTGGTATGCAGGCCTGCTTTTTTGGGGGACGCCGGTGGCTTGCAGATTTGGCTTTATTGTTGCGTTGATGGCGGCATTGCTTGCCGCGCCGCCGGCGAAAGCGCAGACCGGTGGAGAGGTGAGCGGCATCTGGCTGACGCAGGCGGGCGACGCCAAGGTGCGTGTCAGCAAATGCAGTGGCGGAATTTGCGGCGTGGTGGTCTGGCTCCGGGAGCCGATCGATCCCGCAACCGGGAAACCGCAGGTCGACGACAAGAATCACAATCCGTCGCTGGCAAAACGTCCGATCATCGGGCTTCCGCTGTTTAGCGGCATGCGCGCCAGCGCTCCGAACAAATGGTCCGGCACGATCTACAACGCCGATGACGGCAACAGCTACGCCAGCAACATTTCGGTGTCGGGCCCGGATACGCTGCGGGTCGAAGGCTGCGTCGGCGCCTTGTGCGGCGGCGAAACCTGGACCCGGTCCGGACGCTGACAACGCAGCGAGCCGATTCAGGCCGCCGTCGCCTTCAAGGCAGTCGCTGCCGAGGCATAGCCGCCGCGCGCGCCATCGATGAAATGCACGTGATCGCTGCGCAGCGCCGACGGCGTGAAGCAGGTCATCATCGCCGCGTCCTGCCGGTGCAGGCCGTATCGCACGATATCGCTCGCGGCCGCCTCCGCGAGGCGCTGGGTCAGCGCCCGCTCCAAGTCAGGCGTGCAATCGAGGATCATGCGCAATCCGTCGTCGTATTTGCGGAAATCGGAATTTTCGACGACCTGCTGCACATAGGTTTTCGGCGCAAAGCCGCCGACGCTGATGCCGAAGCGCATGATGAGATAGGCAAACAGCGTGTGGGTGAGCACGCCGGCGCGCCGCTTGAACAGCGACCCGCCGCGCTGCGCGCGCGCCTCGTAGTCGACGCCGGCCGGCGGCCATTTGAGCGGCGGACCGCCAGGGGGCACCGGCCGGCCCGCATCCGGACTGCGCTCGACCAGCACAATGATGTCCTCGATCACTTTACGGAAAGCTGCGGGATCGGCGCCGCGCGCAGGCACCACCAGCACCGAGAGAATGAGACCGCGCGCCGAGGGGATTTCCTCAAACCGGCAGGAAAGCCCGGTCAAATCGGGCTGGGTGCCTGACGGCGCGGCCGGAACGGCAAAATCGCCGCGCTTCATCGCGGCTTCCGCGAAGCCGAGGCCGCCGCCGGAAAACATCGCATAGGACAAATTCGCCGACGGCCCGAACCGGGCGACGCGGACGTCAAAACCCTGCGCCCGGACGGCTGTGACCGGCACCAGCGCCACCCGCATCGCGAGGTCGAGATCCTCCTTGACCCAGGTCGCGGTTGCTGCCAGCGCCTCGCGGGCGCGCCCGAGATCATCGGGGGAGACCGCAAAGCCCGCGCCATCGCCGCCGAACACGAACGGAAACTCGCGGCCCTCCAGCGCATTGGTGACCGCAGCGATGACAGCGGCGCCCGCCATGTTGACCGCCTTGTAGCGGGCTTGCGCGATCGCCTTGGTCGATTCCACGATATCGGCAACCCCGATGCTCCAGTCATCCGGCAATGGCGAATACAGCGAAGGCTCCATCAGGCTCGCAAAGCCGCGAAACACCGGAATGCCGCCGTAGAATTTGTCGCTGCCGCCGGGCGTGGTCATGGGTGCGGTGTGGTTAGAGTTTGAAATCGTCAGATAGATACGGGCGGAATGTGAATTCGGGTTGCGTCAGACGCGGCATATTGAAAAAGGCTCTCCAAACAGGTGTCTTTAAGGATGCCCCGCTGCAATGACGCACTTGCGAGACAGACTGAATCCGGCCCTTCAGCCTGACGAGCGCCATCGAAATTCCCTTGTCGTCTGTTACCTATAGAGGATGACGGATTCCAATCCAACTGCCCAGCAACTGACCGCACACGCCCTTCTGATCGGCGACCGCATCAACACGGCTGGCTTCGAGGGGCAGGTTTTGTCCAGCACCCCGCTCGCGCTGCGCGTCGGTTCAAGCGGAATGGCAGTGGTGTTTCGTTATGGCGTCGTGGTGTTTATCGGGCTGACGGCTGACGAGGAGGCGGAGTTTCTCGAGCGGCTACAAGCTCGCACCTTCGGCAAGATCACGCCCCACGAAGAAGAATGGGCGAAAATACAGATTGCAAAGGAAGCCGAGGAACCGATTCCCGTCGGCGGACCCATTCTGGTCCGGGAATTCTCGCTGGAACGGCTGTTGTTGGTAGCCGACGCGCTGGCCAAAAGCGTCGTGCTCGGGCGCGACGAAAGGGAAGCCGCCAACGTCTTCGACACCATCGAGCCGTTCGCCCGCGAACTCGCCAACCGCGGCAAGACCTCAAGAAACCGAACCGATCTGCTCAAGCTGATCGGCAACGCCCTGCTCGTTCAGCATCGCCTGTCGGGCCGCGTCGCGGTTGGCGAGAAGCCGGACGTGCTGTGGGACCGGCCGGACCTCGAACGGCTCTATGCGCGCCTCGAAGACGAATACGAGCTCAGCGAACGCGCCGAGACGTTGAACCGAAAGCTTGAGGTCATCGCAGAGACCGCAACCACGCTCGCCGACATCATCGATACACAACGTTCGCTGCGGCTGGAGATCATCATCGTGTTTCTGATCGCGTTCGAAATCGTCATCACGTTCTATGAGATATACGCCCGCAGGGGGCATTAGCTCTGTTTCGACCTTGGTTGAATCGCCGTGCTCCGTAAAGAGTATCGGAGTTCGTCATGCCCGGGCTTGTCCCGGCTTGTCCCGGGCATCCACGTCCTTGCTGCAATGAAGCACGAAAGAACGTGGACGGCCGGGAACAGGCCCGGCCATGACGAAAGGGCACCTAATTTCCGATTCCAATATATTGACCGCTAGCCCTGCTCTAAGGGCACATCGCTTGCTGCGTATTTTTGAGCGATTTCGGGAAATGGTCACCGATTAAGTGATCGACGAAATCGTTCATCGTCAAACATATGCAGGAGTTAGCAGATGAATTTTCCACTTGCCTCTCGACGAGAAGCGTTGGCCGGCGCCGTCAGCATAGCCGCGACTTCTATCATTATTGCCAACAAATCAGCCAGCGCTGCCTCCGGCGTGGGCGGGATCAATGCGATCCCAGAACTTGCCCCGCAATGGAAGGACCTCGACCTTGCCGAAATTCTTACCCGGCCGGCCGCCTACATGTCGGTCAGCCAAAACAAATCGCTGTACGATCCCGGCGGCGTGCAGGCAGGTGAGAAGCACCGCGAACGCGGAAGCTTGCCTGCCACCGTGAAGGTCGTGACGGCGGCGCGCAAGGCGCCGAATTTCAAATCATTCAACTGGATCGGCTACGAGGTGTTCCGGGAAAACTATCCGCAGAGCGATTTTGATCGGGTCCAGTATGCGAGCTGGGTGAAAGGATTAAACTTCACGCCGGAGATGAAGAAGAAAGACGGCGAGCTCGTCGGCGAGCTGCGCGCGCTGGTTCATCCGGGCGACAACGAGTTCAACGAGCTGGCGCTGCAGACCGCCTTTGCCGGCACGCAACTGCCGCTTGAACTCGCCCGCAAGCGAATCCAGACCATCGTCTTGACCGGCATCCATCTCGATTGGTGCATCGAGGGCAATGCAAGGGCGGCGCGCGATGCGGGCTATCTGCCTGTTGTCATCGGCGACGCCTGCGCCTGCCAGAAGCCGGAACAGGAGGCAGCCGCCATGGAGCGCATCAACAACTTCTTTGCGCCGGTGATCTCGTCGGAGCGTTTCGTTGAGCTTCTCTCGCGGAAAGCCTAGATTTTTCGGGAGCTTCGAGAATTCGAAGCTCCCGAATTCGGCGCGCGCGGGGGACTTGCCATGGGTCAAAAGGAGCTCGACAAAACCATCGGTAACCGACTCAAGGTTTTGCGGGCGACGGCCGGTCTCAGTCTGAATGAACTGGCCGCGCGCTCGGGTGTCAGCCGGGCGATGATCGGGCGGGTCGAACGCGGTGAGAGCAGTGCCACCGCGGTTTTGCTGGGCAAGCTTTGCGTCGCGCTCGACGTGACCTTGAGTTCCGTGATCGGGTTAAGCGACCGTCCGCCCGAACGTCTGGCCCGCCTCGCCGACCAGCCGATCTGGCGCGATCCCGAGACCGGGTATCGCCGCCGCCATGCCTCGGCTCAAAACGTCGCAAGCGGAGTAGAGATCATCGTGGTGGATTTGCCCGGCGGCGCGCGCGTTCCCTATAGCCCCTGGGGCAGGCGGGCCTATACGCAACAATTGCTGGTGCTTTCGGGAAAACTGACCGTCCACATCGATCTGAAGCGGTTTGACTTGAACGAAGGCGATTGCCTGGATTTCGACGTGATGCGCGCGGTGACGTTTGAAAATCCGGGAGAGGCGCTGGCGAAATATATCGTCATCGTGCGAACCAAATGATTGGAGCAGAGCATGTCCGGTCGAGAGCAAGAAATCACAATCCGAGAAGCGTGCATTGAGGACGTCCCCGGCATCTTGCGGATCTACAACGAGGTGGTTGCATCTTCGACAGCGATCTACATCGACGATCCGGTCACGCTGGAAAACAGGGAAGCTTGGTTGCGTGAGCAACAGAAGCGCGGCTACCCCGTGCTGGTCGCGGATCAGGGCAGCGGCGAGATCGCGGGCTTTTGTTCGCTTAGTGACTGGCGCGGCGCATGGCCGGGCTATCGCTTTACCGTCGAGCACTCGGTCCATGTTGGAGCCGACTGCCGAGGCATGGGGATCGGGCGAAGGCTGGTCGAGGCGATATTCGCCTATGCACTCGCCCTGGGCAAGCACGTCATGATCGGCGCGATCGATGCGTCGAACGACGCTTCGCTGAAATTCCATGGCCGGCTTGGATTTCGCGAGGTCGCCCATTTCCGGGAGGTCGGATTCAAGTTCGGGCGATGGCTCGACCTGGTCTTCATGCAACGAATTGCCGACGCCCGAGCGCAGTCTCCTCAAGCCGATGGGCAGCCGCCTGCTCGGCCCGTCACTTGACGGTCACCGCCATTTTGATCGATGGATGAATGTTGCAGCGGACCAAGCCAGTGCCCTCCAGCGAGATTGCCCAACTGCTAGCTGTCTTCCAGCAGCGGGCGCAAGCGGCGGCCTAGCCGCCGGTTTCTTCATGCTTTCCCGCATGGCGGTCGTGACAGCCGCCCAGCCGTACCAGCTTTTGCGGGTGCATCTCGTGGCCGTGATAGTCGCCGGCATCCTGTTGCGGCATCGGGCCCTGGGCGCCGCTATCCGCGATCACGTCGGTCGGCTGCGAAGGTTCGACCGGCACCACGGGAATTTTTGAAGGAATCATAGATCGCTCCCTCGCTTGGAAGTCGACTGACGCGACGGAACGATCCATCGCACCAAAGGCCGTACAACCGGATCGCAACGAATTGATCCGGAACAATCAGGAGCCACCAGCGGGATGCTGCGGCGCATTGCACTCACAAATCACGCGGCGTGTCTGCACTCTGGAGGGCAGAGAGCGAGAACAAGACAGGATCGCTGGCCAACACGATACCAGGGATTCACGCCGTGTTCCCGGCGTCGATGGTCAGCACGCTGCCGGTGATGTTGCGGCCACCCTCGCCCAAGAGATATTCGACCATGCGCGCGACATCGTCGACCTCCGGCAGCCGGCGCAGGGCGCTGCGGCCGACGATGCGCTTGCGGCTATCGTCCGAAAGGCCTTGCGTCAGTTCAGTATCGACAAAGCCCGGCGCGATCGCGTTCACGGTGATCCCGAGCTTGCCTAATTCGCGCGCCAGCGACCGGGTAAAGCCCGCTGCCGCGGCCTTGGTCGCGCCGTAGACGGACAGGCCGTTATAGCCTGTGGTCGCGATGATGGACGACATGTTGATGATGCGCCCGGCGCCATCGGCCATCATGTGCCGGGCGATATATTTTGTGAGAATGATGGGCGAGGTGATGTTGAGGCGCACCAAGGCCTCGATCTCGCTGTTGTGCATGGTGGCGAGCAGCCCCTCATTGCCGATTCCGGCATTGTTGATGAGGCCGTAGATGGCGCCGAATTCGTCGCGCAACGCCTTGACGAACGAAGGGATGGCGTCGACCTCGCCGAGATCGAAGGCCCGAAAGTGAAGGTTACCTGTGCCTTGCTTGACAATCTCGCTGGCCGCCTCGCGCAGCGCGTCGCTTTCGCGCCGCGCCACCGCGATCACGTTGTAGCCGGCCGCTGCTAATCTTTGCGAAATCGCAAGGCCAATGCCGCGGCTTCCCCCGGTCACCACAACATTATGCATCGGTTCGCGCCAGCTTGCCGGCTGCCGTGATCTCCAGCAACTGGACGAACTTGATCATGGCGGGCACCTTGTGCGGCGCCAGCTGCGCCCGGCAATCGGCCAGAATCTTGTCGCGGATTTCGTCGCTCCGGTTGACATCGCAGCCGTCGGCCAGAATGACATCGGCGACCACGATTGAACCGGTGATCGGGCTGCGGCGCGACCTGGCGCGCGACATCCGCACCTCGGCGTGCCGGTTGATGACGGCTTCGATCTCCTCGGGATGAACCTTCAGGCCCCCGATGTTGATGATGCCGCCGCGCCGGCCCACGAAGTGATAGCGGACGCCGCGCAACTCGACCATGTCGCCGGTGTCGACGAAACCGTCGCTGTCGGTCAGCGCGGCGGCGCCGCGGCCGACATAGGCATGCGCCGCGCGGGCCGAACGGATCCGCAGCGATCCGTCCTCGACTTTCATTTCGACGCCATCGCCGACGGTGCCGAGCAGTGAAGCGGGAAAACCTTCAAGCCCATCGCTGACAGCAAAACCGACGCCGGCTTCGGTCGAGGCATAGGCATGGCCGATCGAGGCTTCCGGGAAAGCCCGGCGCAAGCCGTCGAGCACGGCCTGGTCGGCGATCTCGCCCGACAGGCGAACGTAGCGCGGGGAGAATCCCGCAGCCGCGCCGCTCATCAAGAGCTTGCGCCAATGCGACGGCGTACCCGAAATGTGCGTGACGCCGCTCGCGTTCAGGCGGGCGACATAGTCGGCGATCGGCTCGCTGGGCTCCGACAGTACCATCGAACCGCCGCCGATCACGGCGCGCAACAAGATCTGAAGGCCGCCGTAGCGGCGGATGTCATAGAACGTCGCCCAAACCGGCGGGGTGCCCTGCGCCGGACCGTCCGCGACAATCGCGCCGGTCAAGCCCTCCAATGTATGGCTGACGATCTTCGGCACGCCCGAGGTGCCTGACGTCAGCATCAGCCATTCCGTCGCCCGCTTGATCTTTGCCTTTGCCGTCCCCCGCACCGGCGCGCGCGCCGCCATCACGAGATACACCTCGGCATCCGCCCAGCGCGCAGGCTGATCGGTGACGATCGCATCGATCCCGGCATCCTCGATCAGGGCATTGAAATGATCGGCGTTGAGATCGGGTGGACACAGCAGCATCCGCCGCGCCACGCCATCGATCTCCGTCATCGCGATGGCGGATATCAATTGATCGGCGACCGCAAGCAGCACCGAGCGCCCGGCGAGCTCGTCACACCGGTCGACCAGGCAGGTCTCGGAAACAATGTTCGTCAGCGACACGACCTTGTGCGCATCCGAGATGGTGCGGCCCTTCAAGTCGGGGCCGAGATAATCACGGAGCGCGAAGGTTTCACGCGGGGACATTTTCGTAGGCCTTGATGAAGTCGCCCACCGTCAGCGGAAACGCCGCATCCTCCGATATGGTAAACGGGTCGATGCCGAGATCGTCCTCGAGCCGGGCCACCAGGATCGCAAAGCCGAGCGAATCGAAACCGGTTTCGTGCAGCGACAGATTATCGTCGAGCGGCGGCAGCGTGACCTGCTGCTCGGCGGCGACGCGCTGCATCTCCGAAATAATCCTTAACCTGATCGACATGGCTTCTCTCGCCTTCTCATTAAATTATTTAAAATAGCGGGTCACACATAGCATACAACATACGGAGCGGTCGTGAATACTAAGCCATCTTCTTAAGGTTACTCGTCGGGAGCCGCGCTATCTGCACCCGGCCAAAACGCTGGTCGACAAAGTTGCTTGGGCCGCCAGGCTACGGCACAAACTTAGGTGGGGACTCTATTTATTTCTGCGATGCGCTCCGCAAGATGTTTTGCAACCGCATATCCATCGGGCGGGCGCATCATGGTAATATGAGTGCCTCTGACCTCAACAATTTCCGACGCCGGCGCGACCTTGCGCCATGCTGCTGCCACTTGACGCAGACGCGCAGGCCCTTGTGTTCTCGCTGCACAAACCAGGACGCGGCCGGAGTACTTCTCGGGGATGTACTCGAATTGTACCGCAAAAAGCCTATTGATGAATGCCACGTGTTCGGGCGAACAGTGGTTCAAATTAATACTCACGAAGTTTTCCGCGGTAAGCTCGAAGGTTGCGACTTCGCCGCGCATCTTCGCCATGATTGCTTTGGGCGCCGCAATCGCCTTATTGATGGCTTTTCGGCAGAGCGTCTGGAAGGAATAACCCTCCTTTACGACAGCGGTGATCCAGCGCGGCAGATTCCATATCAGCTCGAGCCGATCGAACGGATCACGAGACTTGATCTCGGCGCCAGAGTTAAAGAGATCTACGTCGAACACGACAAGAAGGCTGACTTCGCGGCCTCGGGCACGCAGTTGTTGCGCCATTTGAAGTGCAATAACCGCTCCCGTTGAATAACCACCCAGCAGAAATTTCCCTCGGGCTGAAATTTGATGAGGTCGTCAACGTAATATTGGCTGATGGATTCAATGGATGACGCAAATTCGGCATTGCGCTTTTTTGTCGGTGCTTGAATGCCGTAAAATCTCTGCCGCGGTCCGAGCATCTCCGCAATAAAGCGAAAGCCTGTGGCTATGCCCGTGATATCGTGGACGCAGTAAAAAGCCGGTCCGGTGCCGCTGTCATTCAGCGGCAGAATAACGTCGGTCACCTTGCGCAGAGCTTCTTTTGCAAATCCTGCGTTCGCCAAACTCTTCAAGCGAAAATATTCGTCCTCGATTTCACCGGCATCCAGCGCGGACGCTGAACTGAAATCTATCGTTCTCACAATGGTGCCCCAACGATCCCCGAAATGTCTCAAATCTTGCGGTTTTAATGTCTCAAATGTTGCGGTTTTTCGGGCTCCCTGCAAGATGGAAGCGACTGTGAGACAACCGTCATCTAGAAGGTGAGACAACCGTCATCTAATCGTCACCTTGGACACCCGATGCGGTTTGAGGAGCCGATCTAGCCATTTTCAAGAGCGTTAGGGCCTACGTCGACTGACAGCACAGAGGACTTCAGCCGCTTTCGCTCGTTCGGAAGAGGGAAGTGAAACAAATCTTTGATTTCCGTACCCCGAAACCGTTTGGTTATTCCCGGTAAGCTGGGCGCCGCCTGGGCCACAGCTCTCGCCAAAGCCGATGCCGTGGCGTCGCGGTGCTTCCGCGCAAGGAAGGAATCCGTCCGCAAAAATTTCTCGTACCGCAAGAGTTACATCGGGAGTTTTGCAGATTGGAATTGGACCCAAGGTCGACGGCATTCGCATCCGTCCCCGGTCGTGACCTAGATCACATACTCCGCATGAACCGGGATTAGCGTGCTCGCAACCAATCTCACGCCGAGATTTCTTGTGGGAGAACGTCATGAGCCTTTTCAAGCGAGTTTTGTTGAGTGCTTTTCTTCTGGCCAGTTTGCTGGCGTTCGACCCGACCAGGTCGGTTCACGCCGAGACGATGCCTAATCCAGGCAATCCCGCGGGCCGGAACGGCCCGGAACAGCGGGTCGCGCTGGTGATCGGCAATTCGAACTACCAGAACGTCACCCAGCTTCCGAACCCCGCCAACGACGCGAAGGCGGTCGCCGAGCTGCTCAATTCGGCGGGCTTTGAGGTGATTGCGGCCACCGATCTCAATCACAATCAGATGATCCAGGTGATCCAGGACTTCTCCGCCAAAATCTCTGGCCACGGCCAGAACACGGTGGCGATGGTGTATTATGCCGGCCATGGCGTGCAGATCGCCGGCGAGAATTACCTGGTTCCGGTTGACGCCAGGATTACCTCGGAGCCCGATCTGATCAACGGTTCGGTCCGGCTCGTCGACGTGATGGCGACGCTGGAGGAGATCCCGAGCCGGATGCGGATCGTCGTTCTCGATGCCTGCCGCAACAATCCGTTCCCTGCGCTGAATGACGCCGGCCGCGGCCTTGCAATCGTCGACGCGCCGAACGGCTCCATCGTAGGCTATTCGACGGCGCCGGGTACCGAAGCCCTCGATGGCAACGGCAACCATTCTCCGTACACCCAGGCCTTCCTGCGCGAGGCGCACGAAAAGAACCTGCCGATCGAGCAATTGTTCAAACGGGTCCGTCTCGACGTGAACAATTCGACCGAAGGGCATCAGACGCCCTGGGAAAGCTCGTCGCTGACCAGCGACTTCTATTTCTTCGGCGATACCGCGGTTGCGGCAACGCGCCCGCCGGAGCGGGTGAAGCCAACCTTTGTGGCCAGCGATCTGCCGTCGCGGGCGGTGCGCCAGGCCTATGATTATGTGCTGGCCGAGAACTCGATCGAGGATTATCAGGAGTTCATCCAGCTTTATCCTCACGATCCCTTGTGCGACAGCATTCGTGCGCTGATGGCGAGCCTCGTGCTGGCGCAAGCCTGGCATAATGCGGTGCTCGCGAATTCGCCGATCGCGTATCAGTCGTTCTACGCAAAATACTCGAACAGCCCCTATGCGCAGAGTGCCCTGAAACTGGCGGTGCAACCAAAAATGATCCCGCTTTCGCAGCCGAAGCAGATCTTCGCGCTGAACAAGCTCGGTAATCCAATCATTCCGCAGGGCGGGGTTGGCGGCGCTTCCGCCGGCAAACTCGGCCTGGACAAGCTTGGCGAGGGCGGCAAGCTCTCGACGTTGCCTTCGTCCGGCACCAACGCAACTGGCGGCAACAACACCGGCAAGATCGGCGTCGACAAGCTCGGCGAAGGCGGCAAGATCGTCACCCTGCCATCGTCGGGCACCACCGCATCCAGCGGCGGCGGCAGCGGCCCTGGCAAGATCGTCGAAATGCCGAGCAATGGCGTGAACAAGAGCGGCACGTTGCAGAGCTCGAAGCTAGAGTCACGGCGCAACTCGAAGCTCACTGGAGAGGTCATCCATACTGAGGATCGGCCTGTAAAATCGTATTCGCCGCTCCACGTCGATCAGCAACCGACCAAATTCCGCCAGCAACCGGTTATCACGAACGGCGGCAATACCTTCCGCACGGCGCAGTTTCACGGCCCTGCGTTCCAACCGATGG
>DATBYN010000214.1:0-11101 GCA_036513695.1 Bradyrhizobium sp.
CCGCGCGAGACATGATGATGGCCTGAAGCTTGGCGACGCCTCCGACACCACACCACGCGGCGAACACAAACATCAGCTGCCAGGCGAACGGATTGAAGTACCAGTGCGTCCCGGGCGGATACGAAGCAAAATTCCAGTCGAACACGCGCGCCCCGACGTACAAAAGGATCGAGCCGAGCAAGGTCCAGTTTGGGCGGCGCAACAGGCACCACAGAACGAACGGTGAAGCCGCGATCAGGGTTATGTAGAGCGGCAGCACGTCGAGGTCGACCGGCTTGTAGCGCAGCGTGAGCGCCTGCCCGATCAGAACGTCCGGATGCTGAAGAAAATTGTGAACATTGAATTCATCTTCGTACATCGGGTTGTCGAATTTCCTGACCGTACGCGCGATCTGCGCCGTGAACAGCAGGAACAGCATGATGTGGGCGACGTACATCTGCCAGACGCGGGTCCATAGCCGCTTGAGAGCTCCGAGAAAATTCCCGGCGCGTATGATCGGACCGTAGATGTAGCCGGCCAGATAACCGGAAATGAAAACGAAGAATTCGGCGGCATCGCTGAAGCCGTAATTGCGCAGGGTCAACCAGGAAACGAAGTCGTCCGGAATGTGATCGAGGAAGATCATCCACAGCCCGATGCCGCGGAACAGGTCAAGCCGGAGGTCACGCTCGACGGCAACCGTGGTTGGCAGCTTATCCTGATTGGCCATTATAGCTTATCCAATCTGTCATGTTGGGCATCGCGGCAAAGGTAGCGAGGCGACGTCGGCAGACTTGCGGGAGGCCTAGCGTCGCCAAACAATCAAATGCATTTAACCCTCGCAGTCGATGATCCCAGGGAAACCGCTGGCCAAAAAGCCTATCCCTGGTCGATTGACGAGTGCCCATTGATACCTACCCGGATACACTGGCGTCAATATACGGGATGGGTCGGAAGGCGGAAGTCCGCTACGCCTGGTCAAACGACCGGGTAGCGGCGCGCCGTCGGGCCCGGAACGGTGCCGACGCCGCCGATTAGACAAGGGAGAACCAATAAAATGGCCCGCCTGCCCTATCTCGAGGCCGACCAGGTCGCGCCCGAATATCGCGATATGCTCAAGCGCAACACCAATCTGCACAAGCTCCTTGTCAATTCGCCCGACATGGCGCGCGCGTTCAATGGCATCGGCAGTTATATCCGGTTCAAGAGCAAGCTCGATCCGAGGCTGCGCGAACTTGCCATCCTGCAGGTCGGCTGGCTGGAGAAATCGGAATATGAATTCACCCACCATGTGAAGATCGGGAAGGAATTCGGCGTCACCGACGAGGATATTGCTGGCATGATGGCGGAGACCGAGGGCAAACCGTCCGCGCTCGAGCCGCTGGCCAAGGCGATCCTGAAAGGCGCACGCGAGATGGTGCGCGAGCTGGCGATGTCGGAGGCCACTTTTGCAGAGATCAAACGAGAACTCTCCGACGAGCAGATGACCGATCTCGTGCTCACCATCGCCTTCTATTGCGCAGTCGTCCGCGTTCTCGCTACCATGAAGATCGACAACGAGCCTTCTTATAAAGAGGTACTAAAACAGTACCCAATCCCGGGAGTGAAATGACATGCGTTTGAAAGATCGTGTCGCCATCGTCGTCGGCGCCGGCCAGAGTCCCGGCGAAGGCATGGGTAACGGCCGCGCCACGGCGCTCACTTTTGCGCGCGAGGGCGCCAAGGTGCTTTGCGTCGACCATCATCCCGAATCCGCGCAAGAGACGGTCGACATGATCGCCGCCAAGGGCGGCACGGCGGTCGCCTTCAAGGCTGACGTCACCAAAAATGCCGAGCTCAAGGCCATGGTCGACGATGCGCTCAGGCGCTGGGGTCGCATCGACATCCTGCACAACAATGTGGGCGTCAGCCTCGCCGGCGGCGATGCCGAGCTGCTCGATATCACCGAAGAGGCGCTGGAGCGCTGCTTCGCGATCAATCTCAAGAGCTGCATTTTTGCCGCCAAGCAGGTGATCCCGATCATGCGGAAACAACAAAGCGGCACCATCATCAACATCTCCTCGATGGCAGCGATCACGACCTATCCCTATGTCGCCTACAAGGCGACCAAAGCGGCGATGATCGCCTTCACCGAGCAACTCGCCTACCAGAACGCGCAGTACGGCATCCGCGCCAACGTCATCCTGCCCGGCCTGATGAACACGCCGATGGCGGTCGACACCCGCGCCCGCGAATTCAAGAGGAGCCGCGCCGAGGTCGAGGCCGAGCGCGACGCAAAGGTCCCGCTGCGCAGGAAGATGGGCACCGCCTGGGACGTCGCCAACGCCGCGTTGTTCCTGGCGTCCGACGAGGCCAATTTTATCACCGGCGTGACGCTGCCGGTCGACGGCGGCGCCAGCGTGCGGCGGGGCTAGGCGAGAGCGGGATGAGCTTAGATTGAGGCGCAGCGGCGATCGATCGCTTCTCCCTGTCCCCGCTCTTCGCGGGGAGAGGGCTGGGGTGAGGGGCTCTTTCCGCGAATGCTGAAGCACAATGTACGCGGAGAGTCCCCCTCACCCGAAATTCGCTACCGCGAATTTCGACTTCTCCCCGCAAGCGGGGCGAGGTTAGTCGGCCTCGCCGCCAGATCTCAGAAGGTGAAAAGCACCGAAGCGTACCAGGAGAATTGATCGGTCTCGTTAGCGTTCTCAATTCCGCGCCTGATATAGCCGAGCAAATGGTAGGTGTCGCTGATGTCGTAGCGAGCGCCGATCCCGATGCTTGTCGTGGCAAGCGTTCCGCTGCCGTCGGCGGTCTGGTGAAACAGCTCGACGCCAAGCTGCAGTTTTGGGAGCAACTGATAGGTAACGACGCCGCCCGCCAAGCAAAAATTCTGCGCCGAGCGGCCGCTGACCACGCAACCTCCGCCGCCGAAGGCCGACCATCCTCCGTTCCAGTCCTTCTGCACCCACACCGGCAGCAGCAGCGACGCGGTGTTGTTACCGATATTCTTGGTCGGGCTCGGCAGAAACACCCGCGGAAATACGCTGACGTCAAGACCAAAGGAGTCCTGGTGCAGGAAGCGGTATTTTGCGGCCAGTTCGATATTGCCCGGGCCGAAGCTCGCACCCCCTGCTGCGGGACTGTCGAAGCCCATGGGCACCGTGGCGGTCAATTGCAGGTCAGGCGCCGCGCCATAGTTGAAGTCGACCCCCGACGCGCCACCAATGTCACCTCGCGTGGCGGTGCCGCTACTGAAGGTGTAAATTTCAAAATGCTTGTAATCGGTCGGTTCGGGATCGTCGGACACGTAAGGTGGTCCGGCCACGGCGGGACGCGCCAGAGCGACCATCGCAACGAGAACAATTTTCGATTTACGCAACATCAAATGTCCGCCACTGCGGGATGCTTACCGGCGCTATGCGGCAGGAAAACGATGCAGGCGCTTGGGAGCAGCCACGCAAAGCGTGTGGCGTCGCCGCAATTTTAGTCAATCAAAAACGGCATAGTGATTTACGCGACCTTGCCGGGGCCATTTTGATGCTTCATGGATTACTTTCCCGCGCGTTCACCACGACGCCAACCTAAACCAGCCATTCAAAATCAGACGGTCCCATGCAACAAATTCATCTGCCGACACTTGGCGCGCGCTACTGGGCGGCGCTCTGCCTTGCCAGCATCTTCGGCGCCAATATGGGCGATCTCTTTGCGCATAATCTGGGATTGGGGCACGTCGCCGGATTGCCGTATCTCGCGCTCGCGCTCGCTATCGTCCTGGTCAGCGAGCGCTTCGACCGCTCCATCCACCAGGTGTACTACTGGACCGCCATCATCATCGTTCGAACCGCGGCGACGAATTTTGCCGACTTCGCCCAGGGCGATATGAAACTACCGAGGGAATTGGTGATGGCCGGCTTGACCACGGCCCTGGTCATCGCATTGTTCGCAAGCTGGCAGTTCGCATGGCGCGAGCAATCCACCAAAGACTCCGCTTCGGATACGGTGCTTCGCGCCGATGCGGGCTATTGGATCAGCATGTTCATTGCCGGCACGCTCGGGACCGTGATCGGCGATTACTGCTCGCACAATCTCGGACTTGGCGACGGCGGAGCCGCTCTGCTGCTGGTTCCCATCCTGGCGCTGTTGTTTGTGATCGCCCGCAACGGATTGCTGCGGTCGTTGCCGTATTACTGGCTGACCATCGTGATGGTCCGGGCGGCCGGCACGGCGGTCGGAGATTACGAGGCCGGCCGCCATATGCTCGGGCTACCGCTTGGTACGCTCGTCACCGGCACCCTGTTCGTTGCGCTGCTTGCGATGTGGCGGGAATCGAAGGTGACGAAGCTGGTGCCTGCGGACTCCTGATTGATCGCTCGGCGCCGGTTGCGAAAGTCGCCTGACATGAAACTGTCATCTACTCGTGATGATCAGGAGCCTCGGCTCTGATCATCCGAGGGACGGCCCATTGAATTCATTGGCGAGCGGCGGCACGACACCTGAGAAACCGATCGACATCGTCGTTCGTCCGTCGACCGATGACGATGTGGCGGCCATGCTTGCCATCTATGCCCACCACGTCCAGCGCGGCCTCGGCGAATTCGACTTCGAACCGCTTCACGGCGACGACATCAAACGCCGCCGCAAGAACATGGCGAAACATCGCCTGCCGCATCTGGTCGCCGAACAAGAGTGCACCGTCATCGGCTACGCCTATGCGGTGCCGTTCCGAAAACGTCCGGCCTACCGCTACGCGGTGAAGCACTCCATTTACGTGCACCCGGATCATCTCAATGCCGGCGTTGGCCGGCGTCTGTTGCCGGCGCTGATCGACGCCTGCACCGCTGCCGGCTGTCGCCAGATGATCGCCTATATCGATGTCGCCAACATACCATCGCAGCGCCTGCATGAGACGTTCGGGTTCGAGCAGGCCGGCCTGCTCAAGGCCGTCGGATTCAAATACGGGCGCTGGGCCGACAGCATCCTGATGCAGCGCGCCCTCGGAGCGGGCGGCACAGCGCCGCCGGACGAACCGCTCCGCAAGGCCAACGGCAAACCTCTGTAAGCTTGTTGGATTATTCGCGCACCACATAGGTGTAGAAGCGGACCGTGCCGTCCTTTTCGGTCTCCCGATAGATCCCCTGAATCTCGACATCGAAGCCAGGAAACAGATTGGCGCTGCGCTCGAAGATTTTCAGATAATCAAGCATCGGGCGCGCGCGCTCGTCGAGCCGCTCGCCCGGGACGATCGTGGCGATGCCGGGCGGATAGACCACGAACATGGTGGTGGCTACCCGGCCGAACACCTGATCGACTGGCAAATAGTCGACATTGTTGCGCACCATCTGGCGCACTGCGTGGTGCGTCGGCATCGCCAGCGTCGGCAAATGATCCGCGGCGAACTGCGCCCGCTGCAGGCTATTGGTGAGATTGTCGCGGAAAAAGCCGTGCATCTCGGCGCACAGTTCGCGCATTCGCAACCCGGCATACCGTGCCGGACGACGCCGCACGAATTCCCCGATCGCGTCATCGAGACGGGCATTGTCATCATGCAACTTCTTGAAGGCGACCAGGGCGCTCAGCAAGGTGCCCGCCTTGCTCGACTCGACGCCCGGCGTGAGCAGGAATAACAGCGAGTTGAGGTCATTCTTCTCCGGCACCACCCGGTTCTCGCGCAGATATTGCGCCACCACCGGCGCCGGAATGCCGTAATCCGCGTAAGCGCCGGTTCCGCGATCGAAGCCCGGCGTTAGCAGCGTGAGCTTGTTGGGATCGGTGATGGCATAGCCGGGCGCAACATGGCTAAAGCCGTGCCAGCGGGCACCGGGAGACAGTTCCCAATAATGTGCGTTGGCCACCAGATCGTCGGTCGGCACATCCTCCCAGGCGACCTCACGGAGCGCGTCGCCGTCGGGCTCCGAGAGGGTTACGCGATCGGGAACAAAAGCCTCGAAGAACCATCGCCGTGCCGGGTCTTTCTCCCTGTCCTCGAACTCGCGCCGGGTCGCCCTGATTTTCTTGCGCAGCTCAATGCCGAGGCGGATGGTGTCGTCCCACAACACCTCGCCGGAACGCCCTTTCATCATCTGCGCGCCGACGTCCAGCGAAGCAAATAGCGGATAGAATGGCGACGTCGACGCATGCAGCATGAAGAATTCGTTGAACCGGCGATGCTCGATGCGGCGGCGCTGCCCTTTGATGTGACGATCCCTGACATGGATCTGGGAGGCCTGCGAGAAGCTTGCGAGCTGCTTGTGGGTGGATTGGGTCGCAATAATGCCGGGCTGCTCGGGACCGAGGTGGTCGAGCCCCATGGCGAAGCGACCGGCGTATAGCGGGTGGAACTTCATGAACCCCGCCCACGCCTCGTCAAACAGGATGTAATCGCACAGATGCCCGATCTTTTGGACGATGAAGCCCGCGTCATGGATCGTGCCGTCATACGTGCATTGCTCGATCACGGCGACGCGGAACGGCCGCTCGCGGCGCCAGGCCTCCTTGTCGGAGACCAGTGGATGGTTGCGGATTTTCTCGCGGATGCGCGTCTCGTCGAATGCGTCGTGAACGATCGGGCCGACCAACCCGTAGGCATTGCGGTCGGTCTCGAGAAAGATCGGAATGCCACCGCCGATGAAAAGCGCACCGTGATGGGCGGCCTTGTGGTTGTTGCGGTCAAACAGCACGAGGTCGCCCTCGGCAACCAGCGCTGACAGCACGATCTTGTTCGAGGACGAGGTGCCGTTGAGCACGAAATAGGTCTTCTCGGCGCCGAAGATCGCGGCAGCTTCCTGTTGCGCCTTCAGCGCCGGGCCTTCGTGGACCAGGAGGTCGCCCAGTTCGAGCACGGAATTGTCCAGATCGTCGCGAAACACCTCCTGGCCGAGATGCTCCACAAAAATCTGGCCGATCGGACTTCGGCTGTAGAAGATGCCGCCATTGTGGCCCGGGCAGGTCCACAGCTGATTGCCGCGCTCCGCATAGTCGACCAGCGCGCCGAAGAACGGGGTTTTCAATGTCTCGGCATATTGCTTAAGCCGGCTCACCAGATTTCTGGCAATGAATTCCGGAGTTTCTTCGGCAAGGAAGATGTAGCCGTCGATATAGTCGAGCACCTCGACCGGGATATCCTCCAAACGCTTGCGCCGCACCAATATGACGATCGGCAGTTCGAGGCCGCGCCGGCGCATCAGATTGATCAGGGCTGCGGTCTTACCTTCGAGCCCCCTCTTGCCCCAATCCACCACCATGCAGCCGATCGCCGCATCGGTCTGCACCGCCATCTCGGCATCCTCGACCCGTCGCGCCCGCACCACCTTGAAACCGAGCTTCTCGATCTCGGCGGTGATTTGCGTAAGCCGCAGCCCTTCCAGGTCTTCACTGTTGAATGCCGGCGCGCAGAGCAGGATAGTAAAATGCCTGAAGAAATCCATGCGGCGTTCCTGACTTTTCCATCGTTGCATCGACGACATTCGCCAGGAAACGGCTCTTCGAAATGCGAACGCGACGTGGGCGACGCATCATACAAGTATCAATCAATGTAAAAATTGGATGACAGCGGCGCTGGATCGCGCATGCCATGCACCATGGCAGCTTGCGCCATTCGGCTTCCGGCCAGCTCCAGGCGAATACCGCGCTATTTCGTCAACGGACAGCCGCTATCCTTGGCCGAGACGAACGCCTTGTCGCCGGGCACCACGGCGAGTTGCTTGTAGTAATCCCAAGGCTTTTTGGACTCCGACGGCTTCTTGACCTCGAACAGATAGAGGTCGTGCACCATGCGTCCGTTGGCCAGGACCTTGCCGCCCTGGGCGAACATGTCGTCGACCGGCAGCTCCTTCAGTTTCGCCGCCACCGCCTCGGTGTCCTTGCTGCCGGCCGCTTTCACTGCCTTCAGATATTGCAGCGTCGCCGAATAGGTGCCGGCTTGAATCATGTTGGGCATGCGGCCGGTCCGCTTGAAGAAGCGCTCCGAAAACTCTCGGGTCTTGTCGTCATGGTCCCAATAAAAGCCTTCGGTCAGCACCAGGCCTTGGGCGGCTTCGAGGCCGAGGCCGTGGACCTCGGCCAGCGTCAGCAGCAGCCCTGCGAGTTTCTGGCCGCCCTTGACGATGCCGAATTCCGCCGCCTGCTTGATCGAATTGCTGGTGTCGAGACCGGCATTGGCAAGCCCGATGATCTTTGCCTTCGAGCTCTGCGCCTGCAGCAGGAATGAGGAAAAATCCGACGAGTTGAGCGGGATGCGCACCGACCCCAGCACCTTGCCGCCCTTTTCCTTGATGAGATCGCTGGTGTCTTTTTCGAGCGCGTAGCCGAAGGCATAGTCGGCGGTCATGAAGAACCAGGTATCGCCGCCGGCCTGGACCAGCGCGCCGCCGGTACCGACGGCAAGCGCGTGGGTATCGTAGGCCCAGTGAAAGCCGTAGGGCTGGCAGGCATCGCCGGTCAGGCGCGAGGTCGCCGCGCCGACAACGATGTCGATCTTCTTCATCTGCCTCGACAGCTCGTGAATGGCGAGCGCCACCGAGGACGTCGTCAGCTCGGTGATCATGTCGACGCCTTCGACCTCATACCAGCGCCGCGCGATGGCGGTGGCCAAATCAGGCTTGTTCTGGTGGTCGGCGGAAATCACATCGATCTTCTGGCCGAGCACGCTGCCGCCAAAATCCTCGATCGCCATCTTGGCCGCCTCGAAGGAATATTTGCCTCCGTAATCCGCGTAGACCCCGGACTGATCGTTCAGGATGCCGATCTTGACACCCTGTGCCGATACCGGCCCCGCGAGCAACAATGCGCACGCCGCGACGGCCGCCGACAACAATTGCGATCTCATCTTCGTCTCCCCGAAGTCCATTCTGAAATTGATGTTATTTTATAGCCCTGCGGCTGCCCATCTATTTCGAGTAGGCCAATAGTATCTAGAGGCACTGCGGCAGCAGATCGATCATCGCCGGCGCGCTAACCGGCCGGAGCCGGTTTCTTGTATTTCGGGTCGGCCAGGTTGCGCACGATCATGTAGAAGATCGGTGTGAAAATCAGCCCGAACAGGGTGACGCCGAGCATGCCGAAGAACACGGCGACGCCGACCGCCTGACGCATTTCCGATCCGGAGCCGGTCGAGACCACCAGCGGCAACACGCCTAGAATGAACGCGAACGACGTCATCAGGATCGGACGCAGCCTCAGCCGGCAAGCTTCGATGACGGCCTCCAGACGCTCGCGGCCTTCGAGCTCGATGTCGCGGGCGAACTCGACGATCAGGATGGCATTCTTGGCGGCCAATCCGACCAGCACCACAAAGCCGATCTGGGTCAGGATGTTGACGTCCTGTCCCATGATGCGCACGCCCAGCGTCGCAGCCAACAGGCACATCGGCACGATCAGGATGACGGCAAACGGCAGCGTCCAGCTGCCATATTGCGCGGCCAGCACCAGGTACACGAACAGCACGCAGATCGGAAACACATAGAGGCCTTGATTGCCGCCGGTAACCTGCTGATAGGACAGATCGGTCCACTCGAACGAGAAGCCGCTTGGCAGCGTTTCGGCCGCAAGCCGCTTCATGATGTCGATCGCCGTCGCCGAACTGGTGCCGGGGGTGGTATCGCCCTGCAATTCCGCCGCCGGATAGAGATTGTAGCGCGCGACCCGGTCCGGTCCCGATATGTCCTGGAAATTCACGACGCTGCCGAGCTGCACCATGTCGCCGCTAGCATTGCGGGTGCGCAGGCGGGCGAGGTCGGCGGTTTCTTTCCGGAACGGCAGATCGGCTTGCGCCGTGACGTGATAGGTGCGGCCGAGGATATTGAAATCGTTGACATAGGCCGAGCCGAAGTAAATCTCGATCGCGTCGGTGACGTTCTGGATCGGCACGCCGAGCTTTTGCGCCTTGATGCGATCGATATCGACGAACATCTGCGGTGTATTCGCGGTGTACGGTGAAAACACCGACGTCAGCCCCGGCGTCCTGCGCGCCGCGCCGACCAGTTCGTCGGTGGCCTTGGCCAGCAAATCGGGGCCGCGGCCCTGCCGGTCCTGGATGCGCATGGTAAAGCCGCCGCCGGTGCCGATGCCGGGGATCGAGGGCGGCGGGATCACAATGATAAAAGCTCCCTCGAGCGCAGAGAGACGCTTGCGCAGTTCGCCGGTAATCTTCGCTGCCGTCAAACCCTGCTTTAAGCGCACGGCCGGCTCTTCGAACACCGGAAACAGCGCCGCGGAATTGCTGGCCTGGGTGCGGGTCGCGCCGGATAGCCCAGCGAACGCCGCCACCCGGATGATGCCGGGCGTGTCGAGCGCAATCCGTTCGATCTCGCGGACGATCTCGGTGGTGCGCACCAGCGAGGCCGCGCCCGGCAATTGCACGGAGACGATGACGTAGCCGCGGTCTTGCGCCGGAATATAGCCTTGCGGTGTGGTCGCGAGCAGCCACCCGGCACTGCCGATCAGCACCAGATAGAGCAGGAGCATCACCGCCGAATGCCGGATCACAAAATTGGCGGCACTGCCATAAAGATGAGACGCCCGGTCAAAGCCGCGGTTGAAGAGGGCTGTGAATTTTTCCCAAGCCCGTCCGATGAAATTCCAGCTCGCCGGCGGCCGTTTTTCCTCGTGCGGCTGCAGGATTTGCGAGGCCAACGCGGGTGAAAGCGTCAGCGAGCAGAAGCAGGAGATCGCGGTCGCGACCGCAATGGTGACGGCGAACTGCTGAAAGAATTGTCCGGAAATCCCGCCCAAAAACGCGGTCGGCACGAACACCGCACACAGCACCAGCGCGATCGAGACCAGCGCGCCGCCAACTTCCTCCATGGTCTTGAGCGCCGCATCGCGCCGGCTCATGCCGTCGCGCAGATGCCGCTCGACATTTTCGACCACGACGATGGCGTCATCGACCACGATGCCGACCGCGAGCACCAGCCCGAACAGGGTCAGGTTGTTGATCGCAAAGCCGAGCGCGGCCATTGCCGCAAAAGTACCGACCAGCGATACCGGGATCGCCACGATCGGAATGATCGCCGGACGCCAGCCCTGCAAAAACACCAGCACCACGATGACGACGAGGACCATCGCCTCATAGATCGTCTTGATCAGTTCAGAGACCGACTGCGCGATGAACTCGGTCGGATTGTAGCCGATATTGTAGTCGAGC
>DATBYN010000215.1:0-2904 GCA_036513695.1 Bradyrhizobium sp.
TTTCTGCGCGTTCGATAACTTGCTCTTCTCCGCACTCCAGCGCGCGGTCAGGGCCGCCGATCTTTCTTCGAGGTCGGCGAGTTCCTTCTCCAGCGTCTGCAGGCGACTCTTCGAGCCGGGGTCGCTTTCCTTCTTCAGCGCTTCCTGCTCGATCTTGAGCCGAATGATCTCCCGATCCAGCGAATCGAGCTCTTCGGGCTTGGAATCGACCTGCATCTTCAGCCGCGCCGCGGCTTCGTCCATCAGGTCGATCGCCTTGTCAGGAAGGAAACGGTCGGTGATGTAGCGATGCGACAGCGTAGCCGCAGCGACCAGCGCCGAATCGGTGATACGGACGCCGTGATGCTGCTCGTATTTGTCCTTCAATCCGCGCAGGATCGAGACGGTATCCTCAACCGTCGGCTCGGAGACGAAGATCGGCTGGAACCGGCGGGCCAGCGCCGCGTCCTTTTCAACGTGCTTGCGGTATTCGTCTAGCGTGGTGGCGCCGATGCAATGCAATTCGCCCCGCGCCAGCGCGGGTTTTAGAAGATTGGACGCGTCCATCGCGCCATCGGCCTTGCCGGCGCCGATCAGCGTGTGCATCTCGTCGATGAACAAGATGATGTTGCCTTCGGCCGCGGTGACTTCCTGCAGCACGGCTTTCAGCCGCTCCTCGAACTCGCCGCGGTATTTGGCACCCGCAATCAGCGAGCCTAGATCGAGCGACAGCAGTTTTTTGTCCTTGAGGCTTTCCGGCACGTCGCCGTTGACAATGCGCAACGCCAGGCCTTCGACGATCGCGGTTTTGCCGACGCCGGGCTCGCCGATGAGGACGGGATTGTTCTTGGTGCGGCGCGAGAGCACCTGGATGGTGCGGCGGATTTCCTCGTCGCGGCCGATCACGGGATCGAGCTTGCCGTCGCGCGCCGCCTGAGTGAGGTCGCGGGCATATTTCTTCAACGCGTCATAGGCGTTTTCGGCCGTCGCGCTGTCGGCGGTACGGCCCTTGCGCAGGGCTTCGATCGCCGCATTGAGATTTTGCGGCGTGACGCCGCCATTTCGCAAAATCTTCGCGGCTTCGCTGTCTTTCTCAAGCGTCAAGCCCAGCAGCAATCGCTCGACGGTGACAAAACTGTCGCCGGCCTTCTCGGCGGCTTTCTCCGCGGCATCGAAGGCGCGCGCCAGTTCCGGCGCCAGGTAAACCTGCCCGGCCCCGCTTCCGGAAACTTTTGGCATTTTGTTGAGCGCGTCCTCGGTCGCCTTGAGGATCGCGCGGGAATTGCCCCCGGCGCGGTCGATCAGACCGCCGGCAAGGCCCTCGCTGTCGTCCAGCAGCACCTTCAAGAGATGCAGCGGCGAGAACTGCTGATGGCCGTCGCGCATCGCCAGCGATTGCGCCGACTGGATAAAACCGCGCGCACGCTCGGTGTATTTTTCAATATTCATCACAAATCCCTCGGCCTGCCGCTCCGCCCGGAGCGCGATCAGCAAAAGTGGGTACCGGTTTTGCGTCCGATCGCGCTCCTAAATATTAGCGAGCGCATGATCCGATCGCCAAACCGCCCACACTTTGGCGGATCATGCGCGAGGCACGAAGCCAGCATCTTCATTGGGTTTCCGCGCGACCACATTGACATTCCTCAACCAGCCGGCGGTGTCTTCGCCGACGCTCGAGCCGGCTTGGGGCAAATGTGGGAAGAGCCTTGCGGGAACGGAAGAGGCGATTTCACAAATTCGTGTACGGTGGCGCCAGGTGCGAAAATCTCTTAAGAAACCGGATGTCCTCGACCACGCCCGCGCAGATCGCCAGCCTTTACCGCTATCCCGTCAAAGGCCTTTCGCCGGAACCGCTGCCGCGGGTCACCCTGGGCGTCGGGCAGACGCTTCCCGCCGACCGCCGCTATGCCATCGAAAACGGCCCTAGCGGCTTCGACCCGGCGGCGCCGGCGTGGCTGCCGAAAATCAATTATCTGATGCTGATGCGCAACGAGCGGCTGGCGGGATTGCGAACCCATTTCGAGGATCAAACTCACCTTTTGACCATTCGCGAGAACGGCAACGTGGTCGCGCGCGGAGACCTGGAAACGGCCGAGGGTCGTGCCGCCATCGAAGCGTTTTTCACGGCGAATTTTGCCCGTGAACTCAAGGGGCCGCCAAAAGTCCTTTCCGGCGGCGGCCACAGTTTTTCGGATGTCGCCAACAAGGTCGTCTCCATCATCAATCTCGGCAGCGTCGCCGCGATTGAAACCATGCTCGGCCTGCCGGTTCACCCCTTACGGTTTCGCGCCAACCTCTATGTCAGCGGCTGGCCGGCATGGCACGAGCTCGACCTGCTCGGCCAGACCCTTGAGATCGGCAACGCGCGACTCAAGGTGGTCAAGCGGATCGTCCGCTGTGCGGCGGTCAATGTCGATCCGGACAGCGCGCTGCGCGACCTCGACATCCCACCGACCCTGTTGCGCCGCCTAGGTCACGCCGATTGCGGCATCTATGCCGAAGTGATTGCCGGCGGCGCAGTGAGCGTCGGGGATGCGATCGGGATGGAGCTGTAGGGTGGGCAAAGGCCTCTTGGCCGTGCCCACCTCTCTTTTCAAACATTAAGTCTGGCCGAAGTTATGGTGGGCACGCTTCGACTTTGCCCACCCTACACGCGTCCCCCGCGAGCGGGAGAGCATGAGACCCGTCAACCGGTCGGCATCACGTAAGCATAGATCCGGCCGCGCGCGATCGGCGCTTCCCTGACCCGGTTGCCGTTATTGCCCGACACCACGATCGGATTGCCCTGGGCATCGATACCGCTGACCACGCCGACATGGCCGCCGCCGCGGCGCCCCATCACCGCGATGGCGCCGATCTGCGGTCCGGACACACGCTGGCCATAATTGGCGAACGACCGCGCCAGGTCGGAGCCGGTGCCGTGAT
>DATBYN010000216.1:0-9671 GCA_036513695.1 Bradyrhizobium sp.
TTGCCTGAGGTCGAATTCGGATCGACCAGCCCCAGATTCTTGCCCTTCAGATCGCTGAGCTGCTGATACGGGCTCTTGGCCAGCACATAAAACACCGAATAATAGCCCTTGGTGCCGTCGGCATTGACGTCGATCACGAACGCATCGGTCTTCACCCCGGTGACAAGAGCGCGCGAGAACGACGCCGGGCCGTAATAGGCGATCTGGATGTTGCCGGCACGCTGGCCCTCGATCACGGCCGCATAGTCGTTGGCGATGCGCAGATTGACCTTGATGCCGAGTTCCTTCGACAGATAGGCCACGAACGGGGTGTAACGCTCGGTCACGCCTGACGCGTTCTCCGCCGGGACCACCGCGAAGGTGATCTCGGGATATTTTGTCTTCCAATCTTCCGCAGATGCGGCTGACACGGTGAAGGCCAGCGCGGCCGCGCTTGCAACAAACATACGACGATTGATCATGACGCCCTCTTTCCTGGGTTGAAGCCGTTTCGCTTTGCGGTGCTTTTGCGAAAACGTAGTGGTTATGAACGCGGATACTTCAGGCTGCGGCAGCAGTTCCGAGAGCCGGAACGGTTGAACCGGGGGGCGCATCAGCCGGTGCTGCGCCCATCACTTCGTCCGCCTCGAGATCGTAGAGCTCGCGCGCGATATGTTCGGTCAAGGTGGCGGGTGCGCCGTCAAACACGATCCGGCCCGACGCCATGCCGATCAGGCGATCGCAATAGCTGCGTGCCAGATCGAGCGAATGCAGATTGCAGATCACGGTGATGCCGAAATGCTTGTTGATGCGCAGCAGCGCATCCATCACGATTTTGGTATTGCGGGGATCGAGCGAAGCGATCGGCTCGTCGGCAAGGATGATGTCGGGTTCCTGGACCAGCGCGCGGGCAATCGCGACCCGCTGCTGCTGGCCGCCGGAGAGCTGGTCGGCGCGCTGCGCCGCAAGCGGCGCCATATCGAACTGCTCCAGCGCCGACATCGCGACCGCGAGGTCCCGCTCGGGCCACAGCTGCGCCAGCGACCGCCAGGACGGAATTTGCGAGATGCGTCCCATCAGCACATTGGTCAGAACGTCGAGCCGGCCGACCAGATTGAATTGCTGAAAGATCATGGCCGAGCGGGCCCGCCATTGCCGCAGCTCCTTGCCGCGCAAGGCGGTGACATCGACACCCTTATATAGGATGCGGCCTTCGGTGGGCGGGGCGAGCCGGTTGATCATCCGCAAAAGCGTCGACTTGCCAGCGCCGGAGCGGCCGATCACACCGACAAAACCACCGGGCTCGATGGCGAAAGAAGCATTGTCGACAGCGGCCTTTGTGCCGAAACGGCACGTCAAACCTTCCACCACCAACATGCATTGCTCCAGGACGCGCAGCCGCCCCATCGCTAACGTCTGGATTTAACAGTATTGTGACAGCCACGCTGCAGTGCAACCGATCTCCACTATCCATTGGCTGTCATTGAACTGTCATGATGCTGACATCACCGCCACCGATGACGTGCGGAGTTGAGGATCAGTGATCGGAATCCATCGCTCCTGGAAGTTCGCATGTCCGGCAAAATGCTCTCCGTCGAACCGACCATCGATCCCACTGCAAAGCTCCACGACACCGGGCTCGGCGCCTATTGCGAGGTCGGGGCGCGCACCATCCTGCATGAGGTGTCGATGGACGACTATTCCTATGTCGTGAACGATGCAGAGATCACCTACACGACGATCGGAAAGTTTTGCTCGATCGCGGCCATGACGCGGATCAATCCCGGCAATCATCCCATGCAGCGGGCCTCGCAGGCGCACTTTACCTATCGCGCCAGCGCGTATTTTGAAGGTGAGAGTGATGAGGCCGAGTTCTTCGAATGGCGGCGGGGCCATCGTGTCCATATCGGGCATGATGTCTGGATCGGGCACGGCGCGATCATCTTGCCGGGGCGCAGCGTCGGCACCGGCGCGGTGATCGCGGCGGGCGCCGTCGTGACCAAGGACGTCCCGGCCTACACCATCGTCGCGGGAAACCCGGCGCGAATGATCCGGCGGCGGTTTCTGGAAGATGTCACCAACCGGCTCGCCGCGCTGGCATGGTGGGACTGGGACCATGATACGCTGCGCAGTGCGCTGCCCGATTTCCGGAAACTTTCGGTCGAAGACTTTCTCGCAAAATACGAGCGGGCGAGCGTCCCCGCCCGCCCACTCACGCCACACCGAAGTGCCGCATCGTGACTGACATTTTCATAGAAGGCGGCTACGCCCTGCTCGGCGGAGAATTTTGCAAGACCTCGCTTAAAATCGCGGGCGGCGAAATTGCCGCAGTCGATCCGGACCACGGACGCGGTTCAATTGGCATTGACGCAAGCGGCCTGAAGGTGCTGCCGGGTATCGTCGATCTGCATGGCGATGCATTCGAGCGGCAGATGATGCCCCGCCCCGGCGTCGATTTTCCGATCGATGTGGCGCTTGTAGACAGCGACCGGCAGGCGATCAGCAACGGCATCACCACGGTCTATCACGCCACGACCTGGTCCTGGGAGCCGGGCTTGCGCAGCGGCGACAATGCGAGACAATTGCTCGAGGCGATCGAGACCCTGCGGCCGCAACTCGCGGCCGATACCCGCTTCCATTTGCGCCAGGAGACCTACAATCTCGATGCTGAAGCCGAGATCGCGCAATGGCTGTCCGACGGACGCATCGATCTGCTCGCGTTCAACGATCACATGAATTCTATCGTTGCGAGCGCCGCAAGGCCTCGGAAGCGGGCGCAGGTGGTGGAACGCTGTGGCATATCCAACGAGGAATTCGATTCCCTGGTGGAGCGCGTGGTCGGGCGCGCACCCGACGTTCCGGCATCGATCGCGCGGCTGGCAAACGCGGCACGATCGGCCGGCGTAAAGATGCTTTCGCACGACGATGAAAGTCCCGCGATGCGAAAGGCATTTCGCGCGCAAGGCGTCCGCATCGCCGAATTTCCGGTCAACGAAGAGACCGCGCGCGAGGCGGCGGAGGCCGGCGACGCGATCGTGTTCGGCGCGCCCAATGTGGTGCGCGGCGGCAGCCATACCGGATGGACCAAGGCGGCCGACATGATCGCCAAGGGTTTTTGCTCGATCCTTGCGTCCGATTATTACTATCCCGCGCAGCTGCTCGCCGCATTCCGGCTTGACGCCGACGGCGTGCTGCCGCTTGCACAAGCCTGGGACCTGATTTCCGCGGCGCCCGCCCAGGCTGCCGGCCTTGCCGACCGCGGCACTCTGGCAAAAGGCCATCGCGCCGATATCGTCCTGGTCGATGACGCGTTACCGATGCGGCCGCGCATCGTCGCCGTCATCGCCGCCGGGCGTCTGGTGCATCTCGCCGATGCGAGCCGCCTGATCCGTTCACAGGTCGCGCGGCGCGAGGCGGTTGCAACCGCGTGAGCCGCCTTTATTCTGCTGACATGGCCAGTTTTCCCCGTTACGCGATCTACTATGCCCCTGCGCCGTCAAGCGATCTCGATCGCTTCGGCGCGCAATTGCTCGGCTATGACGCCTTTGGCGGGAAGGATTTGCCGTTTCCGGACGGCATCACGCAGTTCGCGCCGGATTGGCGTGAGCTAACGCGGGATCCGCGAAAATATGGCTTTCATGCCACGCTGAAAGCGCCGTGGTCGCTGGCGCCCGGCAGGACCGAGGCTGACCTCGTCGCAGCCTGCGAAGCGTTCGCCGGAACACCCCGCCCAATTCCGGCGATCGAGCCCGTGGTCGGTTCGATCAGCGGCTTTATCGCGGTGGTGCCTGCGCGACCATCGGCCGGACTTGAACGGCTCGCCGCGGATTGTACGCGCGAATTCGATTGTTTCCGCGCGCTGCTGACCCCGGAAGATCGCGAACGACGCAATCCCTCTGCCCTGACGCCAAGGCAGCGCGAATATCTCGATCGCTGGGGATACCCCTATGTGATGGAAGACTTCCGCTTCCACATGACGCTGACGGGCCGGCTTGACGCCGCGGGGCGCGAACCGATCCTGGCGATGCTGCGGGAGCGCTTTTCCACGATTGGTCTGACGACGCTCGCGATCGACCGCATCGCGCTATTCCGTCAGGACGATGCGCAATCCAGGTTCCGGATCGTCAACCACTGGCAACTTCGCGCGACCGATCGGGTTTCTCCCGCCGCAGCCAGCCCCTGACCTTCCGCACCATGCCTGCGCGCCAGCCACCTTGGATCATTTTATCGGTCTTGTTGTATTGAGGCGCGGGATCGCACACGGCAGCGCTTTCCTCCACGAATGGCATCGCCATCCCGGCCTCCTCGGGATGGGTGGGCATGTCAGCCGCAGCCGCTTCGCTTGCGGCATAAGGAGGCTCGTCTTGCGCGATGAGCGGCGCCTCCAAATCGGGCGGCGGCGAATCAGATATTTGTATTGGTGATCGGGCTGCGACAAGCCGCCGGCTCCGGCGCTTTTCGGCGATAACCCGCCGCCGCGCGTCCTCCGCGAGCTCGGCCGAGCGGAGCGCAAGCGGCCCCACATTGGCAAGAAACGCCCGCTCATATCCACGCGAAAGCCGCTCGACGGCGTCCTCGAGCGGCAGCCACTCGACCGCCTTCACGTCGTCCATCAGGGCGTGGGCCTGCTCGTCGCTCGCCTCCATCCGCCAGTAGTGAACGACCTTGGACCGTCCGCCGGACTCGTAGACCAGCGTTCCCAGAAATTCCTGCACCGAAACATCATGCCCGGTTTCTTCGAGCACCTCGCGTTCGGCGGCGTCGCGCGGCGTTTCGCCGTCGTCGAGCTTGCCTTTGGGGAGCACCCATTCATTGCGCTTGCGCAGGCGCACCACCGCGATCAGCGGAGTTTCCTCCTGCCGCAGTACAATGCCTCCCGCCGCCAGGATGGGCTCTCTCGCCATCGCGCTTGTGATCTCTTGCTAGGAACTGTCCCGAACGTCGGGCAATGAACGCACTTCCCCACAATGGGAGGGCGGCGCGCGAAATTCAAGTTAACCGGTGAGCTGTCGTGCATCATGAGCGAAAGAAATTGTATGCAACAACGTTCTGCGCCCCATAAAAGTTGCGGTCCGTGCCATCGATGCAACAAAGCTTCGCATTTGGTGTCATTTGCAGCTTGCGTCGCTCGTAGTCAACTTCGCGATACCGTCAAACAAGCGGACAAAAAATTCCAAACTAATGTCGCATTGATCCAGAACAATAGACCGCTTTGCCAAACGATCGTTAAGCGGAATGCCATGAAAATATCTGACTGTGCTTGCCCGTCTTGCGGGTCGTCATACCTGGTAGCCGAATCAACGTCCGCCCCGGCAGGTCCGAGTCATGCCGACTGTGTCATCTGCGGCGAGCGCCTGGCATCATGGGAGGAACCCAAGATGAGGGTCTATCGTCTCGAAATGTCTCCGGAATTGAAGTATCCCCGCATCGAGCCGCCGCCCTCGCCTCAATAGCAAGAGCTGCTCCACGCTGAGGCAACGCGGCTGAAATGTGATCATGATCCGATTAGTAGAATCGGATCATAATCACATCTCTCTGTTTGAGCATGATCTTTTCGGAAAACCGGTCTCCACTTTTCCGGATCGTGCGCTAACCTACCGCGCGGTTCTCGCTCATCACGGCTTCCCTTGAGCGCTGGTCGCCCAGCAAGACAGCACCCAGCAGGTTTTGCATCTCAAGCCGCGCGCTGACATGCGACATGGTTGGGCGCGTACCGAGCGTGATCGCATCGATGTCATCGACGGCGGTCAAGCCGCGCGGGTAAAACTCGCGGAAGATCACCCGCTCGGCCAGGCCTTCCACGCAGCGGAAGTCGAGCCATCGTGAAAGCACTTGCAGCCCGCCCCCCACCAGACGGTTGTTGCGCGAACCAAGTGTCGAAAGCCGGTTCCGCAAGACGATCCATTCGGCGCAAGCCCGATCGGTCTGGCGCTGGCGCCGCGCCACCTGCACCATCTGCGCATAGTGACTGGTGCCGCTGACCTCGAACGTCTGGGCATCGACGCTACCAAGCACATCCAGGTCGACGAAACTGTCGTTGAGCGGCGTGATCAAGGTATCCGCCAGCGAATGCGCGAGCCGCATCAGATAATTATCGTGACCGGGGGTATCGATCACGATCACCCCGCCGATGCGTCCCAGCGCCTCGACGGCATCGGTCAGGGTCTTGCCTCCGGCGACTTCATCCTCGGCGGAGGGATAATGGATCTTTCCGAAACTGAAATGGTCGGGAGTCTCGAGATCGCGACCAAGCTGCCGCGCCCAGGCGCGTCTGTTTTCGATGAAATGGGTCAGGCTCTTTTGCCTGGCATCGAGATCAATCGTGGCAACACGCTGACCCGACTTGATCAGGGCAATCGCAATATGCATTGCGACGGTAGATTTGCCCGATCCTCCCTTTTCGTTGGCTACCACGATGACACGGGTGGACGACATGAGGCCTCTTTTTCGTGTTTGAAGCTGAGGATGATCGCCTGATGAATCGCGTGAGTGAATCAGCCCTGATTCTTCACTTCGCCGCAAGCCCGCAGACGCCTTGGCAACGCACGACCTGTGAATGCGAGGCTCGGGGGTGGTAAACCAAATATTAATCAGGAACCGGCAGCGATGCTGACCGACCGCGCTAAAAACCTCGATTTTGCAGAGAAATCCGCCGGTCAAGCGAAATCCTGACCAAGATGTCGCGGATTTGACGAACTCGGAACTGTCCCGCCTTAACCGTTTCTCCAACCCCCGCCGCCATAGTGACGTTTCGACCCCACACCACGACAGGCCAGGTTCAACTGCTGTGACATCCTTCGGACGCGTGATTTCGGTGCGCGGATCCCTCGCCCGGGTCGGACTTCTGGCAGCGAGCCGGATGGGCCTCGCGGAGGTGCGCGCCACCGTCGGCCGGTTCGTCAGCATCCGCTGCGCCAATTCCGTCATCGTCGCCATGATCACGGAAGTATCCTGCGAGAACCTGCCGACCTCCGACGACTACTTCGCCAGCGCCTCGGTCGACCTGCTCGGCGAAATCCTGGGCGGACCGGATCGCCCCAAGTTTCAGCGCGGCGTCACCAACTATCCGACCATCGGCGATACCGTCGACCTCATCACCAACCAGGAGCTTCGCACGGTCTATGCGCCGAGCGGATCGGATCAGATCAATATCGGCACCCTGCAGCAGGATCCGTCCGTCATCGCCTATGTCGATATCGAAGAGATGCTGTCCAAGCATTTCGCGGTGCTTGGCTCGACCGGCGTCGGCAAATCGACCGGCGTGTCGCTGCTGTTGAACGAGATCCTCAAGTCGCGGCCGAATTTGCGGATTTTCCTGCTCGACGTGCACAATGAATACGGCCGCTGTTTCGGCGAGCGCTCGCTGGTGCTGAACCCGCGCAATCTGAAGCTGCCGTTCTGGCTGTTCAATTTCGAAGAGATCGTCGACGTGCTGTTCGCCGGCCGGCCCGGGATCCCGGAGGAACTCGACATCCTCGCCGAAGTCATTCCGATGGCGAAGGGAATCTATACCCAATACCAGAGCGCCGATCGGGTCGGACTGAAGCGGATCGATCCCAAGGCGCCGGGCTACACGGTCGATACGCCGGTGCCCTATCGCCTGGTCGACCTGATTTCGCTGATCGATGACCGCATGGGCAAGCTCGAGAACCGCTCCTCGCGCATCATCTACCACAAGCTGATTTCGCGCATCGAGACCGTGCGCAACGATCCGCGCTACACCTTCATGTTCGACAACGCCAATGTCGGCGGCGACACCATGGCGGAGGTCATCAGCTATCTGTTCCGGCTGCCGGCCAACGGCAGGCCGATGACCGTCATGCAACTGGCCGGCTTCCCGGCCGAAGTCATCGATTCCGTAGTTTCGGTACTGTGCCGCATGGCATTCGACTTCGGGCTGTGGAGCGACGGCGTCTCGCCGCTCTTGTTCGTCTGCGAAGAGGCCCATCGCTACGCTTCCGCCGACCGCAACATCGGTTTCGGGCCGACCCGCAAGGCGGTGTCGCGCATCGCCAAGGAAGGCCGCAAATACGGCGTCTATCTCGGGCTGGTCACGCAGCGCCCGGCCGAACTCGATGCCACCATCATTTCCCAGTGCAACACGCTGTTCACGATGCGCCTTGCCAACGACCGCGACCAGGCATTGTTGCGCTCGGCGGTATCCGATGCCGCCGCCAACCTGTTGTCCTTTGTTCCCTCGCTCGGCACCCGCGAAGTGCTCGCCTTCGGCGAAGGCGTGGCGCTGCCGACGCGCTTGCGCTTCAAGGAGGTGCCGCCGCATCAATTGCCGCGCAGCGAAGCGACGATTTCAACAGTGCCCTCGGTTGCCGCCGGCCATGACATGCATTTCGTCAGTGCCGTGCTCGAGCGCTGGCGCGGCGCCACCTCGAGCCGCGACGTTCCCAACGATCCCGGCATCAACGAGCGTCCCGCCGCCCGCACGGTGGAAGCGCCGATGCTGCAGCCCTCGATGGGGCTCGATCCCGACCGGTTTTCGCTTCTGAAAAAGCCGTTGCGCTGACGCTTTCGTCGCCGCGCCCGAGCCACTCGCGCAAGCGTGCCTTGCGCAGATGCCGCTATCGATTATGGTCTTGCGCCACCGCATCACGCGGTGTGAAGCCGGAACTCTCCATATGACCCAGCATATGACCCAGCCTCTTGCAAAGCGCTTCCCGACGCCCTCCATCGACAGCCTGCCGCACGATATCCGCTCCCGCCTGCTCGCGGTGCAGGAGAAATCCGGTTTCGTTCCTAACGTGTTCCTGACGCTGGCGTACCGGCCGGACGAATTTCGGGCGTTCTTTGCCTATCACGACGCGCTGATGGAAAAGGACGGCGGTCTCACCAAGGCCGAGCGCGAGATGATCGTGGTCGCGACCTCGAGCGCCAACCAATGTCATTATTGCGTGATCGCGCACGGGGCGATTTTGCGCATTCGCGCGAAGAATCCGCAGATCGCCGACCAGATCGCCATCAATTACCGCAAGGCGGATATCACGCCCCGCCAAAAAGCGATGCTCGATTTCGCGATGAAAGTGTGCACCGAGGCGCAGACGATCTCGGAGGCGGATTTCGCTCTCGTTGCAAGCCACGGTTTTTCTGACGACGACATCTGGGACATCGCCGCGATCGCCGCGTTCTTCGCGCTGTCGAACCGGATGGCCAACGTTACCGGCATGCGCCCGAACGACGAATTTTATCTGTTGGGGCGCGTGCCGAAATAAGCTTGATCGCTTCGGGCGCGCGACTTCGATCACCTCGCCCCGCTTGCGGGGAGAGGTCGGATCGCGCAGCGATGCCAACGGGTCGCGCGAATGCGCGCCCGATGACAGGCTCCGCATCGTCCGGTGCGATCCGGGTGAGCGGGAGTCTCCGCATACGTTGTGCTTCTGCATTCGCGGAAGCAGCCCCTCACCCCAACCCTCTCCCCGCAAGAGCGGGGCGAGGGAGAAGTCACCGCTGCGCCTCAACCTAGAGTCATCCCACGCTAATCGTCCGACGCAGGTCCGCACCAGCCCGGCAGATAGATCGCATCCTTGCTTTTCGCCAGCGCCAGGCTTTTTTCCATGTCCTTTTCGAAATTGGCATCGACGCTCGCGCGCGATATCTGACGGCGCAGGAAGTCCGCCCACAGGAATTCGCTGAACGGTGTGGTGTCTTTGGCAAAACCGCCGGACCGTCGCAATTCGCCG
>DATBYN010000217.1:0-11232 GCA_036513695.1 Bradyrhizobium sp.
AGCGATTTGAGCGCGATGCGGCGGATGCGGATGCCGACGCCCGAGAGCAGCGAGAACTTCCGCTCCAGCACCAGAAGCTCGCCCGACGGCAACAATACCGCGTCGCTGATATCGAAATTCTGGCTGCGGCGAACGCTGAACTGCCCCGGCGTCGGCCCGCCGACCAGAAACGCGATCAGATTGCCGTCACGATCGAGGCCGCGCTCTGAGATCGCGATCAGCGTGCCCTCGAGCGCAAAACCCTTCGGCACGAACACCAGCGCTTCCAGCCCCTTGTTGTTCGGCAGCTTCTTCACCGCCGGCGGCATCGGGAAAACTTCGCCGCGCGATCGCGTAAAACCCTTGGCAAAATCGAAACGCACCACCTGATTGACGCGCTCGATCCCGACATAAACAAAAGAGCCATCGAGCGCGATCGATTCGGTATCGAACCAGCCGCGCGCGGCGAGCGGCTTGCCGTCAGGCCCCAGCATCGGCGCGGCCTCGACGTCGTCGAGCCCGGTCATCGCGCGTCCCTGATAGACGATGCGCCCGGTGAACCAGCTGCCGTGATCGCTCAAGGCAATGAAGCGCTCGCCCTTGGCGTCCAGCCGCAATCCCGACAATCCGCCAAACCCCGGAAACGAAGAGGTGAGGACCAGCCCGCTGCGATATTCGAGCGAACCAAAGCGCACGCGCGCATGGTCGCTTGAGTCGAAGAAGGGAATCGGGCGGGCCTTGACCTTGATCGGGACGGGAGCTGCAGCTGCGGCGGAGAATTCGTCCGGAATGGCCGGCTTTGGCGGCGGTTGCGTCGCGAGTTGCGCCTGCGCCAAATGCGGCATCGCGGCGGACAAAATCCCCGCCGCCGTCGATCTCAGGAGCCGGCGGCGGCTAAGGGATGCGCGCATATGTTCAAGAATGCAATCTGCGCCGCTGGCCGGCCGCTGAGGATGGCACGCCATGGGTCTCGCTGAACAATTCGGCGAGCTTTTCGGTGATGGCGCCGCCGAGTTCTTCGGCATCGACGATGGTGACGGCGCGGCGGTAGTAGCGCGTGACGTCGTGGCCGATGCCGATCGCGATCAATTCGACCGGCGAACGGGTCTCGATTTCCTCGATGATGTGGCGCAGATGGCGCTCCAGATAATTGCCGGGATTGACCGACAGCGTGGAATCGTCGACCGGGGCGCCGTCGGAAATCATCATCAGTATCTTGCGCTGTTCGGCGCGTCCGAGCAGCCGCTTATGCGCCCAGTCGAGTGCCTCGCCGTCGATGTTCTCCTTCAAAAGCCCTTCACGCATCATCAATCCCAGATTCTTGCGCGAGCGCCGCCATGGCGCGTCCGCCGCCTTGTAGATGATGTGACGGAGATCGTTGAGCCGTCCGGGATTGGCGGGCTTGCCGGCGGCGAGCCACGCTTCGCGCGACTGCCCGCCCTTCCAGGCTCGTGTGGTGAAGCCCAGGATTTCCACCTTGACGCCGCAGCGCTCCAGCGTCCGCGCCAGAATATCCGCACAAGTGGCGGCAACCGTGATCGGGCGCCCGCGCATCGAGCCGGAATTGTCCAATAGCAGCGTCACAACGGTGTCGCGGAAGGTCGCCTCCTTCTCGTGCATGAACGACAGCGGATGATAGGGATCGGTGACGACGCGCGACAGCCGCGCGGGGTCCAAAATGCCTTCCTCGAGGTCGAACTCCCAGGCGCGGTTTTGCTGCGCCATCAATCGCCGCTGCAGCCGGTTGGCGAGCCGCGCCACGATGCCTTGCAGATGTGCGAGCTGCTTGTCGAGATAAGAGCGCAATCGTTCCAGCTCGTCGTGATCGCAGAGATCCTCGGCCGCGATCACCTCGTCGAATTTTGGCGCGAAGGCGTGATATTCCGGGCCGCGCGGTTCGTTGGCGCCGCGCGAGTTCGGCCGCGTCGCTTCGCCCGGCGTCTCGTCGTCGCCGAGTTCGCCGTCGTCGAAGGTGTCGGAGGTCGAGGCCTGCGCGCTTTCCATCGCGCTTTCCGACATCTCGTCGGTCGAGGCCTGCGCCTGGTCGGCGCTCATTTCCTGTGCGGCGTCGGAATCGGGCGAGCCCTCGGCGCCGGACTGGTCGTTCTCGCCGTCGCGGTTTTCGTCCTGGTTCTCGTCATCGTCGGCTTCGGCGTTACGGTCGTCCCCGAGTTCGAGCGCGGATAGCAGATCATGCACCGCGTCGCCGAATTTCGCCTGATCTTCCGCCAGGCGATCCAGCCGGTCGAGCCGCGTGCCGATCTTGTCTTCCAGTAGCGGCCGCCACAGGTCGACCATCTTGCGCGCAGCAGCGGGGGGCGCGAGGCCGGTCAGGCGTTCGCGCACCAGCATGGCGAGCGCATCCGACAATGGTGCGTCGGCGCGGTCGGTGATCTCGTCGAATTTGCCGCGGTGAAAATGATCATCCAGCATCGCGGTGAGATTTTTGGCCACGCCCGCCATCCGCCGCGAGCCGAGCGCCTCGACGCGGGCCTGCTCGACCGCCTCGAACACCCCGCGCGCCTGCGGATTTCCCGGCATCAATTTGCGGTGCACTTTGGGATCGTGGCAGGCAAGTTTTAGCGCGATGGAGTCGGCGTGGCCGCGCACGATCGCGGCATCTCGCTTGGTCATCTTGCGCGCCGGCTCCGGCAGCCGCGCCTTGCCCGGCGCCAACCCCGGCCGCTCCGCGGCGAACGTCACCTCAAGCTCCGGCTTTTTCGCGATCGCGCGCAGGCAGGCGGTGACCGCGCGCTTGAACGGCTCGGTCGGCGCTTCCTTCGATCCGGTGCGGAATTTTTGGTTCGACGTCGTCATCGCAATCCTTACAGCGCTTTCGTAAACCAGTGACGCGTCACGCCGCTGGGATAGCCGTCGAGCGTACCGAACTCTTCATAGCCGCATGCGCGGTAGAATCCGGGAGCCTGGATACTCATGGTGTCGAGATAGGACCGCACGGCGCCAAACCGCCGCGCCTCCGCCTCGATCCTTTCCATCAATGCCGTGCCGTGCCCCTTGCCGCGAAACCGCTCCTCGATCCAGAACAGCTGGATGAACAAGACCGTCATCCATATCTCGCCGACAATGCCGCCGACGATCGCCCCCTTGTCACGCAACGAGATGGCGAGGCGGCGATATTGTTGCTTGCCCAGCTTCTCGTTGTTGTAACGGATCAGCCCGCCGAGAACCGCGCGCTTGGTCTTTCCAATCGTGCGCTCAGTGGTGATCGCCGGCATCGCATCAGCTCATCGCCACGTTCACCGACGATTCCGCGAGCTCCGCATTGAAGCAGCGCTGATAGAATTCAGCCACCAGCGGCCGTTCCAGTTCGTCGCATTTGTTGAGGAAGGTGACGCGGAACGCAAAGCCGATATCGGAGAAGATCTCGGCGTTCTCGGCCCAGGTGATCACCGTGCGCGGGCTCATCACCGTCGACAGATCGCCATTGGCAAAGGCGTTGCGGGTCAGGTCGGCAAGACGCACCATCTTGTTGACGATGTCGCGGCCCTCCTGGGTGCGATAGTGATGCGCCTTTGCCAGCACGATCTCGACTTCCTCGTCATGGGCGAGATAGTTCAGCGTGGTGACGATCGACCAGCGGTCCATCTGGCCCTGGTTGATCTGCTGGGTGCCGTGATAGAGCCCGGAAGTATCGCCGAGGCCGACCGTATTGGCGGTCGAGAACAGCCGGAACGACGGGTGCGGCTTGATCACCTTGTTCTGGTCCAAGAGCGTCAGGCGGCCGGACACTTCCAGCACGCGCTGGATCACGAACATCACGTCGGGCCGGCCGGCGTCGTATTCGTCGAACACCAGCGCGATGTTATGCTGCAGCGCCCAGGGCAGGATGCCGTCGCGGAATTCCGTGACCTGCTTGCCGTCCCGGACCACGATGGAATCCTTGCCGACCAGATCGATACGGCTGATATGGCTGTCGAGATTGACGCGCACGCAGGGCCAGTTCAGCCGCGCCGCGACCTGCTCGATATGGGTCGACTTGCCGGTGCCGTGATAGCCGGTGACCATGACGCGGCGGTTCTTGGCAAAGCCCGCGAGGATCGCAAGCGTGGTGGCGCGGTCGAAACGGTAGTCCGAATCGATATCAGGCACATGCGGATCGACTTCGGAATAGGCCGGCACCTCGAGGTCGGTGTCGATGCCGAACACCTGCCGCGCCGACACCTTCATGTCGGGCAAGCCGGCCGGCTCCTCAATCTTGGTCATGGCGGCGGTCGTCATCAATCCTCCGAGGTCCCGGGCGCTTCCCGAAACCGAAATTTGCGATATGGCTGCGGATGGGGGCTTACCGGAACCTATCAGAGAGCGAGGGTTGGCAGAAGCCCGCGGGCCAATCAAAGTTCCGTTGCGTTATCATCAAGATAGGCACGGGCCCCGGTTTTTGGAAGGCTGCCCTGCGAATCACGCCGTACTTTCGCGAGCACAATTTGAGCACCCCGTCGGATGCCCCGGGGACGGCACTTTCCACCGGCTGGTGTTCCCAATCCGGAGTCCGCCACTACATCTTGCAACATCCGGTGCCGCGAAGTCCGAACCAGCGCACGGGCCGCGAGTTATGTTAGGTCTCCCGAACCGGACCGCCAACCCAGGAATTTTGTGACCTCGTTCATCGATCAATTGATTGCGTTCGTTTCGGCAAATGCATGGCTTGCCTATCTTACGCTGTTCCTCGCCGCCTTGCTGGAGGCCGTTCCGGTCGTCGGTTCGGTGATTCCCGGCTCGACTGTGATCCTGGCGCTGAGCGCGCTGATCCCCGGCGGCGAGCTTAAGCTCGAATGGGTGCTGGCGGCAGCGACAGCGGGCGCCATGCTCGGCGACGGATCGGCATTCTGGATCGGACATCGCACCCAGCGCGAAATCCTCTCGAGCTGGCCCTTGTCGAATTATCCGCGCCTGATCGCGCAGAGCGAGGCCTTCTTCAATCGCTGGGGCGCATTGGCGGTGTTCTTCGCGCGCTTCGTGCCGCCGATCAGGGCCTTTGTGCCGATCACCGCGGGCGCGCTCGGCATGCCGCCGTCACGGTTTTACCCGGTCAACATCGCGGCGATCCTGTTGTGGGCGCCGGCGCATGTGCTGCCCGGCGTGGTCGCGGTGTCGGCGCTGCACCACTACACCGGCCTCCCGCATCATGCCGGGATCGCCAAGCATATCTGGATACTGGCGGTGATCGGCGGCGCACTGATCGTCGCGCTGGCGACCTGGACGATCCGCCGCCGCCACGGCGGCGCAATTGAGTCCGCGACGGAGCCGGTCCGCAAGAAGGCCGGCTGAGGCATCAGGTACGTCGTCGTCCCGGCCTTGAGCCGGGACCTATACGCCGCGGCGTGTGTTTTGAGAGACGCTGTTCGACGGCTTTGTCTAACCACTAACTCCTGTGGTTATGGGTCCCGGCGCAAGGCCGGGACGACGGGAGCTAGCCCGCGCGCACCACCGTCTTCAAATAATTATACGCCTTGATGATCTCGATCAGGCGGTCTTCGGTCGAGCGGTCGCCGCCATTGGCGTCAGGGTGGTGCTGCTTCACCAGCGCCTTGTATTTTGCTTTCACGGTTTCCAGCGTCGCATCCGAGCCGAGCCCCATCACCTGCAGCGCCTTGCGCTCGGCGTTGAAGATTTTTCGGGTTTCGGCCTTGGTCTCCGCGCCCGCACCGGGGCCCGGCCGCCAGCGGCCGCGGCCGTTGAGTTCGCTGAACATCGAGAACGGATCGACCGCACCTTCGAGGTCGGCCTCGGCGCTGCCCTTGCCCCGCTTGGCTGAAGTATTGGCGCCCATCTTCCAGGTCGGACGATGACCGGTCAGCGCATCCTTCTGGTAGCGCGCGACCGCCTCCGGATTCATGCCCTGGAAGAAATTGTAAGACTGATTGTATTCGCGGACATGGTTGAGACAGAAGTGCCAGTACTCTTTGTCGTTGCCCCGGCCCTTGGGCGCGCGGTGCGGGCCCTTGTTCTTGCATTCCGGCCATTCGCACATCGCGGCTTCTTCCCGCGCCTGTGCCTGCTGCTTCGCACTCAGCTTGTTGGGCTTGATGCGGATGGAGTCGAAGAATTTGGATGAATCGATCGGCATGGCTGACTATGACAACGCAATGCGAAAAGCTTCAAGTCTTGACATTGCGAAACCTTCTAATTCGATGCGCCTATTCGATACGCCATTGACGATGGCCGCCCGTGGCCGTATTGCCGCCGCCATGAGCACCCAACAGACCGTCAAGGACACTATCATAAACAAGTTGCGTGAAGCTTTCGCGCCGGAAAGCCTCGACGTCGTCGACGAATCACATCTGCATGAAGGCCATGCCGGCCACCGGGCCGGCGGCGAGACGCACTTTCGGGTTTATATCGTGTCGGGAGCCTTCAAAGGGAAGAGCCGGATCGAGCGCCACCGCATGATTAATGCAACGCTGGAGGCGGAACTGGCCGGAAGCGTGCACGCCCTAGCGCTTCACGCGCAGGCGCCGGGGGAAGCATCATCCTAGCCGTCTGCGTCATTTCACTAAAATAGAAGCTAAAACGCCGTCCCCGCCCGCTTCGGCTTTTTTTCCTCGACTTCAGGCTCGCGCGTCACCGGCACGATCCGCAACGCGGTGATGCGGTTGCGCTCGCGGCGCAACACGCGAAAACGGAAGCCGTGAAAGGTAAAGCTCTGGCCGCGGTCGGGGATCGATCGCGCCTCGTGGATCACGAGGCCCGCGACCGTGGTCGCCTCTTCATCGGGCAAATGCCAGTCCATGGCGCGGTTGAGATCGCGGATCGGCACCGAGCCGTCGACCACCACCGAGCCATCCGGCTGGGCTCGGACGCCGGCCACCACCACGTCGTGCTCGTCGGAAATATCCCCGACGATCTCCTCCAGAATATCCTCCAGCGTCACCATGCCTTCGACTTCGCCGTACTCGTCGACCACGAGGGCAAAATGGGTCTTGCGGCGGCGGAAGGCTTTCAACTGTTCGGAGACCGGGCGCATCTCCGGTACGAACCACGGCGGCAGCGCGATGGTCGAGACATCGATCCTGGAGGTGTCGCCGTCGGAGGCGCGTATCGCGCGCAACAGATCCTTGGCATGCAGCACGCCGATGATGTTTTCCGGCTTTTCGCGCCATAGCGGAATTCTGGTGTATTCGGTAGCCAGCACCTCGGCTACCAACTCTTCAGGCGGCAGGTCAGCATTGATCATCACCATTTCGGTGCGGTGAACCATCACGTCGGAGACCTGCAACTCGCGCAGATCCAGCAATCCGCCGAGCATGTCGCGGTCCTGCTTTTCGACCTTGCCTTCGTGATGCAAGAGATCGACCGCGCCGCGCAGACGTTCGAACGGCGACAGGATCGACTGGTTGGCACCGATCTTGACGCCCAGCAATTTCATCAGCGCGCGAACCACCGCCTCGATCACGGTGAGCAGCGGCCCGAACAGATACACCATCAGCTTCATCGGCCGCGCTACCAGAAGCGCCACCCGGTCCGGCGCGTTGATCGCGATGGTCTTGGGCAGCACCTCGGCGAAGATCACGACCAGCACCGTCATCACGGCCGTAGCGTAGAGCACGCCGACCTCGCCGAACCAGGCGGTGAAGATGCCGGTCGCCAATGCGGAAGCGCCGATATTGGCGATGTTGTTGCCGAGCAATAGCGCGCCGATCATGCGCTCGCGCATCGCGAACATGCTGGAAACCACGCCGGCGTCGCGATTGCCCTGCTTCGACAACCGCAGCATGCTCGCGCGTGAGGCGGCGGTCAGCGCCGTCTCGCTGGCCGAGAAGAACGCCGAGACCAGAAGGCAGGCAATGACGATGGAGAGTCCAAACCAGTCCATGATTTGACGATCATTTCATCTCGGTTTGCAGCATGATCTTCCTGGAAAACCGGTTTCCACTTTTTCCGATCATGCCCTAGATTTTGCGCGCCAGTTTTGTCTTCAGAAAGTCGCGAACCCGCGACGGTTCGACGTCGGGCGCAATCACGGCGCGGCCCACCGCCTCCAGCAGGATAAGGGTCAGCCGGCCGCGCTTCACCTTCTTGTCCTGCGCCATCAGCGCCATCAGCGCATCGGCATCGGTCAAGCCTTCCTGGGTAAATCCGGCGATATCCTGCAGATGGGTCGGCAGGCCCACCTCGGCAAGGTGATGTTTGACGCGCGCCGCATCGGCTGCGGAGATCATGCCGAGCTCTGCGGATAATTCCGCCGCCAGCACCATGCCGACGGCAACGCCCTCGCCATGAAACAGCCGATCGGAAAAGCCGGTCGCGGCCTCCAATGCGTGGCCGAAAGTGTGGCCGAGATTGAGCAGCGCCCGCTCACCGGTCTCGCGTTCGTCGCGCGCCACGATCGCGGCCTTGGCGCGGCAGGAAGTCGCGATAGCGTATTCGCGCGCGCTACCGCCCGAAAAGATATCGCTGTGGTTGGCCTCTAGCCAGCCGAAGAAGGCTTCGTCGCCGAGCACGCCATATTTGGCCACTTCAGCGTAGCCGGCGCGGAACTGGCGCGGCGACAGGGTGTCGAGCACGGCGGTATCCGCGACCACCAGCAGCGGCTGGTGAAAGGCGCCGAGCAGGTTTTTGCCTTGCGGCGAATTGATGCCGGTTTTGCCGCCGACCGACGAATCGACCTGCGCCAGTAGCGAGGTCGGCACCTGCACGAAATCGACGCCGCGGCGCAGGATTGCCGCGGCAAAGCCGGCGAGATCGCCGACCACGCCACCGCCGAGCGCAATCACCAGATCGTTGCGCTCGATCTTTGCCGAAATCAGCGCCTCGCAAACCCGTTGCAGGCCATCATAGCTCTTCGAGCCTTCGCCCTCGTCGACAATGATGCGGGAGGTGGCAATGCCGGCCGCCGTCAACGAGGCCTCGGTCCTCTCCAGCCAATATTTTGCGACATTGCGATCGGTGACGATCGAAGTGCGCACGCCGGGCCGAAGTGCTGCGATCCGCGCGCCCAGCGACGGCAGCACATCGCGGCCGATGACGATGTCGTAAGCGCGATCGCCGAGCGCGACATCCAGCGTCACCGAATCGGAATGTTTTACGGGCGCGGTCATCGTGTGGCACCCAAGGTTGGCGACGGCGGCAACAAAAAGCCGTGCAGGGCCTCGATACATTCATCGACGATCTTTTCGTGCGGCACGTCACGCGACCAGATCGTCAAATCGGCGCATTGATAGACCGGCTCGCGTTCCCTCAAGAGCCGCCCGGCGGTCGCTTCGGGATCCTCGGTCTGCAGCAGCGGACGGTCGGCCCGGCGTTTTACGCGCTTCATGATGATATCCACATCCGCCTTGAGCCAGATCGATACGGCCTTGTCGCGAATGCGGTTGCGGGTCTCCTCACGCATGAACGCGCCGCCGCCGGTCGCAAGAACGGCAGGGCCGCCTTCGAGCAGCCGCGCGATCACCCGAGCTTCGCCATCCCTGAAATATGGCTCGCCATAGACCGCAAAAATTTCAGGGATCGTCATACCCGCGTGGGCCAGCTCGATTTCGCCGTCCGCGTCCATGAACCGCAGCCCCAGCCGTCCGGACAGCCGCCGTCCGATGGTGGATTTGCCGGCGCCCATCATGCCCACCAGCACGACCGAACGCGTTCCCAGCGCCGCGACGACCTCGGCTTCCTGGGACGGGCGGGGACTGGCCGGTTGGGCTGCTTCAGGCATCTCAAATGGCTCGACGACTGCGGAATTGCGGCGTTCCGCGCCACCTATACTACCCCCGCCGATACCGTTGCCAGAGAGACTTGCAACGGAGGTGCGAACATGTTGGTAGTCCGTCCTGGCCATCCCACATGAATTCAATGGTTAATTCGCCGCCTGAGGCTCGCGTATGCCCAGCCTGTTCCGCTTCCTGACTGTCGTCGCCGTGATCGTCGGGATCGTCTATGGCGTGATTTTCGCGCTGGCGAATTTCGTTAATCCGAAACCGCGGGAAATGTCCGTCACCATCCCCGCAGACAAGTTCCTCAAGAAATAGGTCCCATAGCGTTTTCGAGCGAAGCATGCGCTCGGACTTGATCCGGGGGTGGATAGCGGTTCGCGTAAAGAAAATGCGTCAAAACAAAGGATAGAGCTTCGGTTCTGATTCAATCAGAACCGAAAAGGCTCTAAGGTCGAGGGATGCGTTCCAGCAAGACCTCAGATGCCAAACTGATCAACCTGTTCCTCGACATGCTCGCGGCCGAACAGGGCGCCGGCCCCAACACACTCGATGCCTATCGGCGGGATCTGACGGATTTTTCGGAGTTTCTAGCCCGCGGCGGCCAGAGCTTCGCCAGCAGCGAGACGCAGGCGTTGCGGGACTATCTCGGCGATCTCGATACGCGCGGCTTCAAATCGTCGAGCGTGGCGCGAAGGCTGTCGGCGATGCGGCATCTGTTTCGCTTCCTCTTGAATGAACGGGTCCGCAGCGACGATCCTGCCGCTATCCTGTCCGGACCGAAGCGCGGCCGCGGCCTGCCGAAAGTGCTGTCGATTGCAGATGTCGATCGCCTGCTGGCGTGTGCCAAGGCGCTCGGCGAAGGGCCGGAAGCCTCACCGCTGCAGCAGCTTCGGGCACTGCGGCTCTATTGTCTCCTTGAAGTGCTCTACGCCACGGGCTTGCGGGTGTCCGAACTGGTGGCGCTGCCGCGTTCGGCGGCGCGGCGCGATGCCCGCATGATCGTGGTGCGCGGCAAGGGGAATAAGGAACGGCTGGTGCCGCTGAATGAAGCCTCGCGGCAGGCGATGGCCGATTATCTCGCGGCGATGGAAGCGCTTAAATCTGAGAAAAAGAAGGGCGCGGCAAATTCAAAATGGCTGTTTCCCTCCTCTGGCGAGAGCGGCCATCTGACACGGCAACATTTTGCCCGCGACCTGAAGGAGCTCGCGGCATCCGCAGGGCTAGCGCCACGGCTGGTCTCTCCGCATGTGCTGCGCCATGCCTTCGCCAGCCATCTCCTGCACAACGGCGCCGATCTGCGCATCGTGCAGACGCTGCTCGGCCACACCGACATCTCGACCACGCAGATCTACACCCATGTGGTCGAGGAGCGTCTTAAAAGTCTGGTGCGTGACCTGCATCCGCTGGCGGAGAAGTAAGTAAATCGTCGTCCCTGCGTTCGCGTCGCTTTTGCGGGGACGACTCAGAGAGGATGCCGCCAGCCGCCTTGACTTCGGCCCCGTCTCCCCCGAAAGAGCCCCTTCCCGCCCGCGACTTTGTTGGCGCGCCATCCGAGTCCGCCTCGGAATTCGCGCCAAATTATTGA
>DATBYN010000218.1:0-7598 GCA_036513695.1 Bradyrhizobium sp.
CCTTCGATCGTCCAGGTAGGTGTAACCTCGACTTTTCCCGTCAGATTGGCATAGCCAACGCGGTTTTCCGTGGTTTGTGGCGTGGTGTAGGTCGCCCCCCAATATTGCTGCAGCAGTTCAACCGGCGCCGTTGCGGTGTTGCCGAACTTATTATCGGCCGCGCCCATGTTGAGGTGAAATTCGCTTGCATCGTTCTTGTAGCCGACATCGCCGTAAAAGCGGCGAACGTCGGAAGCCGAGAAATTGCGAAATCCGTCATCGTGCAATCCCTCGATCGCGCCGTAGATGGCAAACTGATCGACCTGTTTTCCCCACTGCGCCGAGCTTTGGATGCGCCCGAATGAGCCGCCCATCGTATCGATTTCAGCGCCGTGATAGCCAAAACCGTCTTTCATCTGCATGTTGACGGCCCCGCCCAGCGCATTCAGGCCGAAGGACGGATTGTTGGTCACCACCGTGGCCGATTTTATCGCGGCGGTCGGGATCAAGTCCCAGTTGACGGTGTCGCCGAACGCTTCGTTGATGCGCACGCCATTCTGATAAACCGCGAGCCCCTGCGGCGTGCCGGAAACCGGGGATCCCACAAAGCCGCGAAATTGCACATTCGGCTGGAATGGATTGCCGGCAACCTCATTGACGACGACGCCCGGCACATATTTTTGTAAGGCGTCGCCGACATTCAGCGAGCCGGTTTGCTTGATTTGATCGGCATCGACGATGTTGACACTGGCCGGGACCTTTTCGGGATCGATGCCGGAGCCTGAGCCCGACACGGGCGTGGTCGGGTAGACCACGAGCCTGGGCATGGTCCGGGCGGCTCGGGTGGCGCTTGGCGCACGGCCGCGTTTGGCGCTCGGCTTGGTCCCGGTGACCACGATGGGGGGCAACGCCTGAACGACGCCGGGAGTATCCTCGGCACGAGCACAATCGCTCCCAAAACACAGGCACATCGATATCGCAAGGATCAACAGAGATCGGGCAAGCATCCGCCGCATCGCATTCCGCTTCGGCTATTCTTAATTTCCCAGCTCGGGGATGCTAGGAGATCGACAGGCGATCGACATCGGGAAATTTAGGTCGCGGCATCGGGAAAAAATCCCGGTCTGCCCATTTGGCTTACGTTGGTTGAAGTATCCGGGATGACTGGATCTCGCAGGGAACCAGGGCCTCCACGGTGACGCCCTGGTCTGTCGAGGCCACAGTCATCGAGCCGCCCAAGGCCAGCACCCGCTCGCGCATGCCGAGCATCCCAAAGCCCTGCTTATGATCGGTCGGCAGGCCCGCGCCATTGTCGCGTACGCTCACCCTGATCGCCTCGGTTTCGACGGTTCCGGTCCGGCGGGGAGCCGCTGGCTCGACCGCGATATCGACCCGCGTCGCGCGGGCATGGCGGAAGACGTTGGTCAGGGCCTCCTGAATGACGCGATAAATCGTCAGTTCCGCCGTCTCGCCGCGGGCGCCGAGTGACGGCGAGATCGCGGTTTCGATCACGACACCCGGATAGGTCTCACGCCAAAGCCGCAACAGCGCTCCGAGCGCATCGGCGAGGCCAAGTTCCGCAAGCCCCACAGGCCGCAACCGTTCAAGGACGCGCCGATTGAATTGCTGCAGCGCATTCACCTGATCGAACATCGCGCCGATGTGCTTGCGCAAGGCGCCAAGATCGGGCTCGGAACTATCGGCCAATCGCGTCAGCGAGGAGGTGTGCGCGCGCAGCGCGAACAGATGCGGGCCAAACTCATCGTGCAGTTCGCGCGCGATCTCCTTGCGCTCGACATCCTGCAACGAGACCACCCGCTCGGCGAGGCGTCGCTTGTCCTCGACGGTGGTCCCCAGGACCGTTGCAAGATCGTTCAGTTTCCGGCAAATCGCGGCGAGCTCAGGCGAACCGCTGGGCTCGACGCGGGTTTCATAGCGGCCCGCCTCGATCGCGCCCATCGCATCCGCGAGCGATTTTATCGGCGCCAGCGCACGGTTGACGACCGTCATCGTGATGAGAAGGAGCGCCAAAGCGATCGCAGATCCAATTTCAATTTGGGTGATAATGCCGTCCCAGATCTCGGATATCTCGTCGGTCGGGTGCGAGGTGATGACCAGCGAACCCAAAGACCGCCCGTTCGCCGCAATCGGTACATCGACTGTCGTCCGCTCCGGGTGAATGAGAGCGAGAAACCATTCGGGGACCTGCCGTGGCTCGGCGACAGCGCCTGAAGGCACTGAGGCTGCAGGCGGGCGGCTCGCGGCCGGATGAGGCTCGCGCGTGATACTGACATGGCGCAGTTGCTTCAGCCCTTCGACGATCTGGTCGAGCCTGGCGTCGGGATCGGGCGCGTCATTGAGGTCTGACACCAACGTCTCGACGAAACCGCGCGCAAGCCTGACCACGCTTTGATCTTCGGCCGCCACCCGGGGGCCAGCCTCCAAGAGCAGCCGGGCGATGTTGATGACCAGGCCGAGCACCATCACGAGCGCCAAAAGCGTGTTCAGCCGCGCACGCAGGGAGAGCTTCTGCCACATTGCCATGCTCCACTTGGACCGCATTGGGCTGCTGGCGCAAACGTTGACAGCCAAAAACAGCGGTTATCTAATTGAACGGTACTGCACTTTTTCCGGAAAGGCATGGGGCGAAGGTGGGTGAGCAAGGTGAACATTCTGCCAATTGCCGCGGTTTGGCCTACGCCGGCCGTATTGCGCTGCAAACCGATCCGCGCGCGTTGGCGCCACGGCCCTCGGACCGACATTGATGCGCATCCTGATCGTGGACGATCATCCCATCGTCGCCTCCGGTTGCCGTGCGCTCTTGGCCGGCGCCCCCGATGTGACGATCCTGGAAGCGTCCGATGCCGAAAGCGGCGAGGGGGTTTTTGTCGCTGAGCGTCCAGATGTCTGCGTCCTCGATATCAATCTGCCGGGCGTATCGGGCTTTGAGCTGGCGCGGAGAATTCTGGCGCGCGATGCGACCGCCCGCATCATCATGTTCAGCATGAACGATGATCCGATCTTTGCGGCGCGCGCCATCGAGACTGGCGCGAAGGGTTATGTTTCCAAGTCCGGGGACCCCGGCGATCTCGTCGAAGCCATTCGCAGGGTTGGTGACGGTGGCGTATTCCTGCCGGCCGCGATCGCACAAAGCATCGCCTTTGCCGGGTCGGGGCGTGCGGAAAGCCCGCTCGCGAAACTGACGCAGCGCGAGATCGAGATACTGCGCCTGCTGGGTGCCGGCAAGAGCCTTTCCGAGATCGCCTGGCTGATCAACGCATCCTACAAGACGATCGCAAATACGTCTTCCATTATGCGCCAGAAACTCGGCTTGCGTTCCTCGTCCGAACTGGTGCGCTTCGCCATCGAAAGCCGGCTGGTATGACCTAACAACCTCGTTTGGCTTCGGCTGTCGCCTGCGATACCAACAGCCGCATTTCATCGCTGATCGACGCAATGACGTCGCCGCTGCGCGTTCCTCGGGGCGGCGGCAGCGTCTTTTCGGAGATAATGCGTGTGGGGCGGTCGGACAGAAAGAACAGCCGGTCCGCCAGCTGGATGGCTTCCGCCAGGTCATGAGTAACGAACAAGGTTGTCGTCCTGGTCCGCGTCGTCAGCGCCACGAGTTCGTTGCGCAGCCGTGTGGCGACGGCGTCATCGAGCGACACAAAAGGCTCATCCAGCAGGAGAAAATCCGGCCGCACCGCAAATGCGCGGGCGATGGCGGTGCGGCGCGCAAGGCCCAGCGACAATTCGCCGGGATATCGCGCCAGATGCGAGCCGAGGCCGAGGATTTCGACCAGTTCCGTCAGATCGCTGGCTGCCTCATGTGCCGGCAAAGCGAGGCGGATGTTTTGCTCGACCGTGCGCCAGGGCAGGAGGCGAGGCTCCTGAAATACGATGCCAAGACGCCCAGACCCGGGCACGCCCAGCCGGCCGCGGAAATCCGGATCGAGGCCGGCCGCGATCTTCAGGATCGTCGTCTTGCCGCATCCGGAGGGGCCGATCAGCGCACCGAACGACCCCGCCTCCAGTCGAAGCTCGAAGCCGCGAACCACTTCCACCGGCGTGCCATCCGCCGACAGAAAACTCTTCGCATCGATGCGAAGCTCAAGCGGGGCGGCGTCGCCAGCGGATTGCGCGTCGTTCAAGCGGTTGCACCAAAAGACTTTCGATCACCAGCATAAGTGCGATGAAGGAGATCGCATAGCTCAGTATTTTGGCCATGTCGAACAACGAGAATGCCGAACCCAGCACGAACCCCACGCCATTCGGGCGCCCGATCAACTCCACCACCAGGACGATCTTCCAGACAATCGACAGGCCGGAACGCGAACTGGCCGCCAGATATGGCGCAAGTTGCGGGATCACGACGTGGCGAATTCTCAAGAAGCGGGTGAACTTGAAGGCCTTCGCCATCTCGTCGAAGTCGGGATCGAGCGCGCGGGTACCCTCGCGCATGACGACGACCACATTGGGCAGCTTGTTGGCCGCCACCGCCAGGATCGCGGCGGTCTCGTTGAGGCCGATCCAAACATAGGCAAAGATGATCGTCACCAGCGCCGGCATGTTGAGAAGCACGACGAGCCAGGGGTCGGCGTATCGATCGACCGTTCGCGAGCGGCCCATCGCATAACCTGCGATAATGCCGAGCCCCATCGCGATCGCAAAAGAGCCGACCACGCGCCCCAGCGTCCAGCCGATCTGATAGGGCAACTCGCCGGAGCGAGTGTCGGCGAGGATGGTCGCCCCGATCGCCAGCGGACCCGGCAATAGCCGCGACTGAGCCAGTGCCGCTGCGAGGGCCCAAAGAGCGATCAGAGCGGCCAGCGAATAGATTCTCGGTAACATCAGTTTCCGGTTGGGGCGGGTTGGTAATAAAGACCTGGATCAAGCTCCAGCGATGGACCTACGAGCTCCGGGCCGCCAACGCTTGCCAGCGCCTTGAAGAGCGCGCGCGCGTCCGCTTCCTCCTCCGCAATCGGCCGCCTTGGTATTCCTTCCCTGGTCCGGTCGCGGTAGGCCTTGAATGTCGGTTCATCTTCGGCGTTGATCAGCGGGCGGAGCGCGTCCCATTCCTCGTCAGATCGCAGCATGATGTCACTGGCCTTTTCAGCAATCGCGATGAAGCGATCGATCAGGCCCTTGTGACTGGCTAAAAATTCCTCGGAAAACGCGTAGCCGACAAGGGCGACCGGCTGCTTCAGCCCGAGGGCCGCTTGCGCATCACGCACATCGAGGAGCCGCCGATAGCCGTTCGCCTCCAGCCTGGCGCAGAAATTCCAGAAATTGAGGCTCGCTTCGGCTTCGCCCTGCTGTAATTTTTGAAAAATCAGCGGCGGCGCGCCGTATTCGAGTGTCGTTTCGCGCTTGAGGTCGATGCCCTGTCGCATCGCGGCCGCCCGGACAATGAGCCAGCTCTTGTCGAGCGGGCCGCCCGCAATGGCGAGAACGTGCCCCTTGAGATCGGCCATGTTTCGCAGCTTCGAATCGCTCTTGACCATGATGGAGCCGACCGAGCTGGAATAGGGATAGAACCGCAATTTGGCGCCCAGCGCGCGCGCTCGCGCAACCCAAAGCCAATCGACGACGGCGAGATCGACCGACCCGCTATTGAGGGCAAGCTTGCCCGCGTCCGGCGACGCGTATTCGCTGATCTTCAAATCAAGGCCAGCGCCGTCGGCAAGGCGGTGGCGGCGGATCACGTCCAGTTGCCAGGCAAAGGTGCCGGTCGTTTGCGAGCCGATGCGCAGCGTCTCGCCGGCGAGCGTTGGTGCCGCCGCAACGACAAGACCGAGCGTCACGAGAATTCTGAGCATTGCCGATATTTCCGGGCGATCGAGGGTTCTATCTGGAGCAGCCTGTTAGATTCTTTTCCTCGATCGAGAAGATCGAGCCCGCCTTGACCTGAACATTCGAGACGACGCAGGTCCGTCCGCTCTTGTCGACGAATTTGACGTCATAGATGCCCGGGATGGTGTCGGTTATCTTCAGCCGCTCGTCGTGATCGACGGTGTGGTCGCGATCGTTGTCGGTCTGGTTGGAACCCCACTGGTTTTTGCCGGCCGGCGAAAGCTGCAATGAGGTGATCGTATTGGCCGTCAGGTTCCAGAATTGGGTGTCCTTCGCAAACGCGCCAGTCGGAATGATTGCCATACTGAAGGCTATCAGGGTCGTCGCCGGCGCCATTCTCGCTGCGCCGGAAATGTTGCGGCGCAATACCCGTTGCGCGACCGCGATTGAGGCGCGGTGCTTCATCATGCTTTCAATCGCGCGGCGTGCCAGCGCATATGATCTGCCATGAATGTCGACACAAAATAGTAGCTGTGGTCGTAGCCGGGCTGGCGGCGAAGGACAAGAGGAATGCTGGCCTGCGAGCAGGCGTGCTCCAATAGTTCGGGGCGAAGTTGTTCGCCCAGGAATTGATCGGCATCGCCGACATCGACAAGCAAATCGGAAAACCGCGCGCCATCCTCAATCAGGGCGACGGTATCATGCTTGCGCCAGGCATCGCGCCCCTCGCCTAGATATCCGCCGAGCGCCTTGTTCCCCCATGGCACCTGTGACGGGGCTACGATCGGCGAAAAAGCGCTTGCGGCGCGATAGCGATCGGGATGGCGCAGCGCGATAGTGAGGGCGCCATGCCCGCCCATGGAATGACCGAGGATCGATTGCCGCTTCGGATCGGCTGGAAAATGCTCGGCGATCAGCCCGGGCAACTCCTCCGTCACATAGCTCCACATGCGGTAATTGCGCGCGAATGGCGGTTCTGTGGCATCGACATAAAATCCGGCGCCAAGCCCGAAATCGTAGAGGCCCGCGGGATCGCCGGGCACATTTCCGCGCGGGCTGGTGTCCGGCGCAACAAAGATCAGGCCCAGTTCGGCGCACGCCTTGCGATATTCGCCCTTTTCCGTGACGTTGGCGTGGGTGCAGGTGAGGCCCGACAGATAATAGACCACCGGGAGCTTCGCACCGTCTTGATGGGGAGGGACATAGACCGAAAAGGTCATGGCGGTCGCGGTCTCGCGGCTGGCGTGCTTGTAGACGCCCTGCACGCCACTGTGCGAGCAATTGAGGGAAACGGTTTCGACCGTCATGATTTCATGGCTCCAGCGCCGCTGAGCGACGGCATTGCAACGGCGGGCAGTCCGGGCTCGGTAGCCGTTTCTTCACCGACCGAGCCGGACAAGTCGGTCAAGCCGCTTTGGGTCTCGATTTCGCCACGTGCGTGGCGATGTGATCCATCAGCGCCGGCGACAGACAATCATAAGGCTCAAGGCCCAGTTCCTTGAGGCGCGATCTGATCGCTGGCAACTCGGACGGGTCGACGCCGGACTCGATCACCGAGGAAACAAACGCCGCAAATCCCGGAGCGGCCCAGCCGCTGCCTTCCGCAAACAGTTCGGGATGAATGAAGTCGAGACCATAGAACGGATGCCCTTTGTTCTCGATGCGGCCGAACATGTGGGTGCCGCAGGCCCGGCAAGCGTTTCGCTGGATCGCCGCCGCCGTGTCGATGATGCGCAGCTTGTCGCCGTTCTCGAGAACCGTCACGTTGTCGCGCGGCACCACCGCGACCACCGAAAAGATCGCTCCCTCGGGCTTCCAGCACTTGG
>DATBYN010000219.1:0-33265 GCA_036513695.1 Bradyrhizobium sp.
TTCGGTCGAATTTGAGCGCCGGGTTGGTCTCGAAGAAATGGTAGTGCGAGCCGACTTGGATCGGGCGGTCGCCGGTGTTGGCGACGTTAAGGGTCACCGTCTTGCGGCCGGCATTGAGCTCGATCTCGCCATCCTTGATGAAGAGTTCGCCGGGGATCATTTTCGCTTTCCTATCTGATCGGCTCGTGCACGGTCACAAGCTTGGTGCCGTCGGGAAACGTGGCTTCGACCTGGATGTCGTGGATCATTTCGGCGATGCCCGGCATCACCTGCGCCCGGGTCAAGACCTGCGCGCCGGCCTGCATCAGGTCGGCCACGGTGCGGCCGTCGCGGGCGCCCTCGACGATGAAATCCGAGATGATGGCGATGGCTTCGGGGTGGTTGAGCTTGACGCCGCGCTCGAGGCGCCGGCGCGCCACCATGGCCGCCATCGAGATCAGCAGCTTGTCCTTTTCGCGGGGAGACAGATTCATGCGAGCACTCTAATAAATTGTTCGAAACCTAATTGAGCCACAGCCGCGGCAGCGCTGTGTTGGAGGCGCGGCCGAGCACCGCGATCATGTCGGCGCGCAGCCGCGCCGCATCTTGGGCACAGAAGCGGGCCATTGCAAACCCATTCCACGCGGAAATGCCGACCTCGCCTTGAAACGAACTGGTCCCTTCGCGAAGCCGCTCCACCAGCGCCTCATCGCCCGGCACGATCAGGGCGGTGCCGATCGCCGCGCCGCCTTTTGCGATCGCCGATTGTGAAAGCTTTTCGCCGATGTCACCGTCGAGCCGGATGTTTTCCGCAAACACCAGCCGGCCGCCGCGCTTGAGCCGCCAGCGGTCGACGAATTCGCCATGCCGCATGCGCTCCCCCATCGCCGCGCGGCCGAACACGACGATTTCGCAGAGCAAAAGCGAAGCACCCTCGGCAAGATCGATATCGATCCGGCGCAACACCCGCGCCCGGTCGAACAGAATCGTCTCCAGCGGCAGCCATGCGAGGTGCGCGCCGGCCGCAGCCTTCAGGGCGATATCGATCCGGGCTGCCGGTCCCGCGGCGCGATAGATTTTCTCCGCCGCCGCCGTCGTCACCGCAAGCCGCGTTCCCTCGCCGGCCGTGATATCGATGTCGAAACGATCGCCGCCGGCGACGCCACCGGCGGTATTGACGAAAACCGCCGACAACCCTTCCGCCTCGGGCGAGGGAAAGCGGACGCGCAGCGAGCCGGATTCATGGAGCTGGCCGCGGCGGGTCATGCCTTCGGCCTGGCGCACGTCGAACCTCACCGCACCCCTTGCCCGGTTGGCCGCGAAAATCGCGGAAGCCGTACTCGTGGTATCGGTCCGCATCCGCCCCCAACTCTCCTTAAAAGGGCGCTCGACCTTGGCCGGTCGCGTCGCAAGCCCGGTTACAGGGCCATCTGGCGGCTGATTTCGCCGGGATCGAGATTGGTTCGATCGCAGGCATATTTTACCGCGCCACGGTCCATCACCGCAAAGTTGTCGCCGAGCTCGCAGGCGAAGTCGAGATATTGTTCGACCAGCACGATCGCGATGTTGCCGAGGTTGCGCAGATAAGAGATCGCGCGCCCGATATCCTTGATGATCGACGGCTGGATACCCTCGGTCGGCTCGTCGAGCAGCAACAGTTTTGGACGCATCACCAGCGCGCGGCCGATCGCAAGCTGTTGCTGCTGGCCGCCGGACAGGTCGCCACCGCGACGCCCAAGCATCGATTGCAGGACCGGAAACAGCGAGAACACGTCATCTGGGATATAGCGGTCGTCACGCTTCAACGGACCAAAGCCGGTCTTGAGGTTTTCCTCAACCGTCAGCAGTGGGAAAATTTCGCGGCCCTGCGGCACGAAGCCGATACCCTTTCGGGCGCGCTCATAGGGCCTTAAGGCCGTGATGTCGGCGCCGTCGAAGTTGATTGTGCCGCTCGCGATCGGATATTGGCCGACCATGGCGCGCAACAAAGAGGTCTTGCCGACGCCGTTGCGCCCCAACACGCAGGTCACCTTTCCCGGCTCTGCCGAGATGGAAACGCCACGCAGCGCCTGGGCGGCGCCGTAAAACAGGTTGATGTTTTCGACCTTCAGCATCGCGCTTACCGCCCCAGATACACTTCGATCACCCGCTCATTCGACGAAACCTGATCGATGGTTCCCTCGGCCAGCACCGCGCCTTCGTGCAAGCAAGTCACCTTGACGCCGAGCTCGCGGACGAAGCTCATGTCGTGTTCGACCACCATGACCGTGTGGTCCTTGTTGATTTCCTTCAAAAGCTCGGCGGTCTGATGGGTCTCGACGTCGGTCATGCCGGCAACCGGCTCGTCGACCAGCAGCAATTTGGGATCCTGCGCCAGCAACATGCCGATCTCGAGCCACTGCTTCTGGCCGTGCGACAGGCTGCCTGCCAGGCGGTTGCGCGCGTCGGTCAGACGAATGGTCTCCAGCACCTTCTCGATGCGCTCGGTTTCCGGCTTGCTCTCGCGCCAGAACAGCGTGCCCCTGACGCTGTGATCGACGTTGAGCGCCAGCAACAGATTGTCCTCGATGGTCTGGCTCTCGAACACGGTCGGCTTCTGGAATTTCCGGCCGATCCCGAGTTCGGCAATTCTGGTCTCGTCGAGCCGGGTCAGGTCGGTGACGCCGTCGAACAGTACCTCGCCCTTGTCCGGCTTGGTCTTGCCGGTGATGATGTCCATCATCGTGGTCTTGCCGGCGCCGTTCGGGCCGATCACGGCGCGCATCTCGCCGGGCGCAAGCGTCAGCGACAAATTGTTGATGGCGTGAAAGCCGTCGAACGAGACGTGGACGCCATCGAGATAGAGCAGCGCGGAAGTCGCTCGCGTGTCCATGACGTTCATGCGCTCACTCCGCCATGTTCGGTTCGCTGACGCCGTCTTCACGGGCGGCGCTCGCGGCAGCCGGCGTCAGGCGTCGCGCCTTCCACGGTTGCCACCATGTGTTGAAGGTGCCGACGATCCCCTTTGGCAACAGCAGCGTCACCAGGATGAACATCGCGCCCAGCATGAACAGCCAGTACGGCGCGAGCGGCCCCGATGTGAAGAAGGTTTTGGCGTAGTTGACGACAATCGCGCCTAATGCGGCGCCGACCAGCGTGCCGCGACCGCCGACCGCGACCCAGATCACCGCCTCGATCGAGTTGCCCGGCGCGAATTCGGACGGGTTGATGATACCGACCTGCGGCACATAAAGCGCGCCGGCAACGCCGGCCATGCAGGCCGACAGCGTAAAGACGAACAGCTTGTAGGATTCGACGCGGTAGCCGATGAAGCGGGTGCGCGATTCGGCATCCCGGATCGCGATCAGGACCTTGCCGAGCTTCGAGGTCACGACCGCGCGGCAAATCAGGAAGCCGATGATCAGCGCCAGGCAGCTCAGTGCGAACAACGCCGCGCGGGTGCCGTCGGCCTGGACGTTAAAGCCCAAAATATCCTTGAAGTCGGTGAGGCCGTTGTTGCCGCCGAAGCCGAAATCGTTGCGGAAGAATCCGAGCAGCAAGGCGTAGGTCATCGCCTGGGTGATGATCGAGAGATAGACGCCGGTGACGCGGGAGCGGAAGGCGAACCAGCCAAAACAGAAGGCGAGGAGGCCGGGGGCGAGGACCACCATCAGCGCCGCGAACCAGAACATGTCAAAACCGTTCCAGTACCATGGCAGCTTCGGATAATTCAGGAACACCATGAAGTCCGGCAGAATTGGATTACCATAGACGCCGCGGGTTCCGATCTGGCGCATCAGATACATGCCCATCGCGTAGCCGCCGAGCGCGAAGAACGCGCCGTGGCCGAGCGAGAGAATGCCGCAATAGCCCCAGATCAGATCGATCGCGAGCGCCAGGATGGCGTAGCAGACATATTTGCCCCATAGCGCCACCAGATAGGTCGGCACCGCAAAGAAGGAGCCCGCCGGCAACAGCAGGTTCGACAGCGGGATCAGTACGCCGGCCGCGGCGACCACGATCATAAACAAGGTCGCGCCGCGATCCAGCGAACGCGTGAGCACGTGCGGAATCATGCTTCCACCGCCCGCCCCTTGAGCGCGAACAGCCCGCGCGGGCGTTTCTGGATGAACAGGATGATAAGGACCAGAATAGCGATCTTGCCCAGCACCGCGCCCGCCACCGGCTCCAGGAACTTGTTGGCGATGCCGAGCGTGAAGGCGCCGACCAGGGTGCCCCAGAGATTACCGACGCCGCCGAACACCACCACCATGAAGGAGTCAATAATGTAGCTCTGGCCGAGATTGGGACTGACATTGTCGATCTGCGACAGCGCGACACCGGCGATCCCGGCGATCCCGGAGCCCAAACCGAAGGTCAGCGCATCCACCCGCGAGGTCGCAATTCCCATCGATGCCGCCATTCTGCGGTTTTGTGTCACCGCGCGCATCTCAAGTCCGAGCGCCGTATAGCGCAGCATGGCCAGCAGTATAGCGAATACCGCGAGCGTGAAGCAGAGAATCCAGAGCCGGTTGTAGGTGATCGTGATCTGCCCGACCTCGAACGCGCCGCTCATCCAGGAGGGATTGCCGACCTCGCGGTTATTCGGACCGAACATGGAGCGGACGGCCTGTTGCAGCACCAGCGACAGGCCCCATGTTGCGAGCAGCGTCTCCAGCGGACGGCCGTAGAGGAAGCGGATGATGCTGCGCTCGATCAGGATACCGACCGCGCCGGCAACGACGAAGGACAGCGGCACGGCGATCAGCAGCGAATAGTCGAACAGCCAAGGATAGCTGGTGCGGATGATTTCCTGCACCACAAAGGTGGTGTAGGCCCCGAGCATCACCATTTCGCCATGGGCCATGTTGATGACGCCCATGACGCCGAAGGTGATGGCAAGACCGATGGCCGCCAAGAGCAGCACCGAGCCGAGCGACAGGCCGTACCAGGCATTCTGCACCATCGACCACATCGCGAGGTTATTCTGGATCGACGACGTCGCACTCGCCGCGGCGCGCGCGATCGCCGACGGCTGGTCTCCGGAGAGCCCGGTCAACAGCGCCAGTGCCTCCTGGTCGCCTCTCGCCTTGATGGTGGCAATGGCTTCGAGTTTTTCGGCGTCGGTGGCGTCCTGCTTGAACAGCAGGATCGCCGCGCGCGCTTCGTTGAAGGCCAGCTTCGCGGCCTTGTTGGTCTCCTTCGCAAGCGCGCTGTCGACCGCCGGCAGCATGCTCTCATCGTGGGTCTTGAAAACCGATTGCGCGGCCTGGATGCGCGCGGCCGGGTCGGGCGACTGCAATGTCAGGCCACCGAGTGCAGCCTCGACGGTGCGGCGCAGGCGGTTGTTGAGGCGAACGGCGGCGGCGCTATCGGGAATGCTGTCGACCGGCGCACCGGTTGCGGCATCGATGATCTTGCCATCCGCTTCTTTGACATAAACCTTCTTGGTGTCAGGATCGGCCATCAAGCGGTCGTCCTGCAGCGCGCTGATGATGCGGTAGGCCAATGGATTGCCGCTGGCCACGACAACGCCGATGGCTTCCTCGGTATCGGAAAACTCGTCATTTGCGAATTTGCTGACCGCGTCCTCGAACGATCCCGCCATGACCGGCAGCGCAGTGGCAATAATCAGCAAGAATGCAAATGGGAATGCACGGACGGCTCTAAAGACTTTGGTAAACACTGGACGACCCCGGCAGGAGCAGAAGGAAGGCGGCGGATATCGCCGCCTTCCTGGTTTGTTTACGCTCAGGAGTAAATCAGGAGCCCTGACCGCCGCACTTGTTGGTCTTGGTATTCCAGTTACCGCATTTCTTGCCGACCCAGTCGCCGATCAGGTCCTTGGAGCCATCGAGCTCCTTCGACCAGGCATCGCCGGCAACCAGGCCCGGGGTCTTCCACACCACATCGAATTGGCCGTTGCCTTTGATTTCGCCAATGAACACCGGCTTGGTGATGTGATGGTTCGGAAGCATCTTCGAGATGCCGCCGGTCAGGTTAGGCGTTTCGATACCGGGCAGAGCGTCGATCACCTTGTCGGCGTCGGTCGACTTCACTTTCTCCACCGCCTTGATCCACATATTGAACCCGATGACGTGCGCTTCCATCGGATCGTTGGTGGTGCGCTTCGGGTTCTTGGTGTAGGCCTGCCAGTCCTTGATGAACTTCTCGTTCGCAGGCGTCTTGATCGACTCGAAGTAGTTCCAGGCGGCGAGATGGCCGAGCAAGGGCTTGGTGTCGATACCGGCGAGTTCTTCTTCACCGACCGAGAACGCGACAACCGGAATATCGGTCGCCTTGATGCCCTGGTTGCCGAGTTCCTTGTAGAAGGGAACGTTGGCGTCGCCGTTGATCGTCGAGACCACGGCAGTCTTCTTGCCCGCCGAGCCGAACTTCTTAATGTCGGCGACGATGGTCTGCCAGTCCGAATGACCGAACGGCGTGTAGTTGATCATGATGTCTTCCTGGGCGACACCCTTCGACTTCAGATAGGCTTCGAGGATCTTGTTGGTGGTGCGCGGATAGACGTAGTCGGTGCCGGCCAGCACCCAGCGCTTCACCTTTTCGTCCTTCATCAAATAGTCGACGGCGGGAATCGCCTGCTGGTTCGGCGCCGCACCGGTATAGAACACGTTGCGCTCGCTCTCTTCGCCTTCATACTGCACCGGATAGAACAGGATGTTGTTCAGTTCCTTGAACACCGGCAACACGGATTTGCGCGACACCGAGGTCCAGCAGCCGAACACGACGGCAACCTTGTCCTTGGTGATCAACTCACGCGCCTTTTCGGCGAATAGCGGCCAGTTCGAGGCGGGATCGACGACAACGGCTTCGAGCTTCTTGCCGAGCACGCCGCCCTTTTTGTTCTGCTCGTCGATCAGGAAGAGGATGGTGTCCTTCAGCGTGGTTTCGCTGATGGCCATGGTGCCGGAGAGCGAATGCAGAACGCCGACCTTGATGGTGTCGTCCGCGGCTTTGGCGGACGTGAACGCGGCCAGGCCCAAAACCAGGCCGGCGGTCGCCGCTAGCCAGCGGCGGCGGCTCAACGTCGCTATATCGTGAGTGATTTGTGTAAGCATGAAATGTCATCTCCCTGACGCAGGCGTGAAACGCTGCGAAACGGCCCCACGGCCGCCTGCGTTAACGCAATCGCAAGAACCATGCCACGGTAGGCGCGAGCCGTAACTTGATGGCTTCGTTGAAGAATCCCCCCGTCACGCAGGACGACTCGATGATATTTGCATAAATTTTAAGCAGAAAAAGTGTATGCGCAATCGGCAATCTGTTCAATTCGTGATCAAATATGACGGTTTGGCTAAATTTCCGGCAGCGATTCTTTTTGCACCGCAGCGTGCACGGACGCGCCGATTCGTTCGCAAACTCAGGCCTTTACTCGCTGTCTTGTTAGCTGTCGCAAACCTCATTGCACGATTCACCTTGAAAGCGCCGTGTTCGTGTTCCATATCAGGGCCACGACCCAGGAATCACCGGGTCATTGCGAGCCGCGTGTTCTGAGCCCGTCCAACGGTTTCTGGCTTGCCCTTATCAGCTAACCAAAACCGACGCCCCAAACACGCGGGTGTCTCTGACACCCTCGCGCGCTCCTGGCGGACACCGCCGGGCGCCTGCCTTTTACAATGGAAAGAACCCACCTTTTGACCTCCTTTCAGGATTTCGGTCTCGCCGAACCCATTTCGCGTGCGCTCAAAGACGAGAATTACCTCACGCCCACGCCCATCCAAGCTCAAACTATCCCACTCGCGCTCACCGGCCGCGACGTCGTCGGCATTGCCCAGACCGGTACCGGCAAGACCGCCGCGTTTGCGCTTCCCATCCTGCATCGCCTTCTGGAGCATCGCATCAAGCCGCAGCCGAAATCCTGCCGCGTGCTGGTGCTGTCGCCGACCCGCGAATTGTCGGGCCAGATTCTCGACAGCTTCAACGCCTATGGCCGTCACCTCCGCCTCACCTCGGCTCTGGCGATCGGCGGCGTCCCGATGGGACGTCAGGTCCGCTCGATCATGCAGGGTGTCGAAGTCATGGTCGCAACCCCCGGCCGCCTGCTCGATCTCGTGCAAAGCAACGGGCTCAAGCTCGGTCACGTCGAGTTTCTGGTGCTCGACGAGGCCGACCGTATGCTGGACATGGGCTTCATCAACGACATCCGTAAAATCGTCGGCAAACTGCCGATCAAGCGGCAGACCCTGTTCTTTTCGGCGACCATGCCAAAGGACATCGCCGAACTCGCTGAAGCGATGCTGCGGGATCCTGCCCGCGTCGCGGTGACCCCGGTCGCCTCCACCGTCGAGCGCATCACCCAGCGCATCATCCAGGTCGATCACTCCAATAAGCCCGCCTTCCTGGCGCAGCTCCTCAAGCAGGAACCGGTCGATCGCGCTCTGATCTTTACCCGTACCAAGCACGGCGCCGACAAGGTCGTGAAGGGCCTGGCACGGGCCGGCATCACCGCGGATGCCATTCACGGCAACAAGTCGCAAAATCATCGCGAGCGGGTGCTGGCGGCGTTCCGCTCCGGCGCGATCCGCACCCTGGTCGCCACCGACATTGCCGCCCGCGGCATCGACGTCGACGGCATCTCCCATGTGGTGAATTTCGATCTTCCCAATGTCCCTGAGACCTACGTCCATCGCATCGGCCGCACTGCACGCGCTGGTGCCGACGGCGTCGCCATCTCGCTGATCGCGGGCGCTGAGGAAATGGGGTATCTGCGCGACATCGAAAAATTGATCCGCATCGCGTTGCCGAGGGAAGACCGCCGCACGCCGGGCCACCGCGACGCGGCGCCCGCGTCTGCACCGGCACAGCACCATCGCAGCGGACGTTCCGCCCCGCGTGTGCATGCCGCCAGGGTCAATGACGCCGCACCTGGATCGAAAGGTCCTCGCCGACGCCACCGTTCCGGTGGTAATAATGGTCTTCCGCAAACCAACCGGCACGAGGCCAACCGGCAGGAGCCGCACCGAGCCTCGCCGCAAGGCAGCGGCAAGGCTGAAGGGATGCAAGGGGTTGCCTTTTTGCACCGCGAAAGCCGACCGAATACAAAACCCAACCGCACCCAACGACCACGTTAGCCGTCGATCGATCTGGAGAGAACCATGGCTAAAGAAGAGCTGATCCAGTTCGAAGGACTGGTCACCGAAATCCTTCCCGATGCACGTTACCGCGTGCAGCTCGATGCCGGACACGAGATCGTCGCCTACACCGCCGGCAAGATGAAAAAGAACCGGATCAAGACGTTGGCGGGCGATCGGGTGACGATCGAGATGTCGCCCTATGACCTGGAAAAAGGCCGGCTTATCTTCCGTCACAAGGACGAGCGTCCGGGTGGCGGCGGTGGCGGCGCTCCGCGTGGTGCACCGCCGCGTGGTCAGTTCCGGCGCAGGTGAGCGCGGGCTCACCTCGGTTCTAAGGGATCAGAGCCGAGGTGCTGTTCCCCTTGTTTTGACGTTTTCCACTTCGCTCGAAAGCGCTATGCCATTGCCTCGAAATTGCGCGTGGCTAAATCGGCGCGGACATGAGCTTCCAGTTGCAGATCCGGGCGCGATCAAAAAATCGCGCACCTCAGGATTGTTTTGGGGGCTACTTTGGAATAATATAACTGATCGATTTTCGGCCGGACGACATTAGCTATCCACCGGTACAGCCGGTTTAGACGCTGACGACCCTTCCAAAAATTCGATCTCACCAGCCCATCAAAAGTGGGTTTTGACTATATCTATCTTGAGAAGGGACTATCCCGTGAGCATGGGAACCGTGAAGTGGTTTAACGCAACCAAGGGCTTCGGCTTCATTCAACCGGATGATGGTGGCAACGACGTGTTCGTGCACATCAGCGCGGTTGAGCGTGCCGGCCTTGGCACGCTGCGTGAAGGCCAGAAGATCAGCTACGAAATCGTAGCCGATCGCCGCTCTGGCAAGTCTTCGGCCGACAATCTGCGCGCCGCCGGCTAAGCGAATTTCGTATCGCCCGGCTCGCGCGAGCCGGGGCTTTCGAAATTCGATCTGGATCAAGCAAGATCCGCATCAAATAAAAAAGGCCGCGCTCGCAGCGCGGCCTTTTCCTTATATCAAGCAGCGGGCAATCCTCTTCAGGTTGCCGGACACGGGTTAGCTGGGGAACCGGGAGGGCTAGGAAGGGCGACGGGGAGATTGTTGTAAATCACGCAAACGACCTGACGCGGGCGGGTATAGGAGACATCGCTCAAGATCACGTTAGACTTCATGACGTAGCCGATCCCCACGGGGGTGTAGTTATAGCTCACCTCGCTGAAAATCAGATAGGTTTGCTTGACCAAAAGCGTTGGCGGAATTGTAATTGTATCCCCCGCGCTGCGCGTCGAATTCGTCAGCGTTACCTGCGTGGCGTTGCAGGTGGGAACGCTCGCAGCCTTGCTCCATTGAACCTTCGCGACCTGGTTCGAATCGACGTAGATCTCCGTAAGCTGCAGCGTCGCGGGTACTGCACAATACGGTGTAAGGATAGCTATGCCGGCGGTGAAGACATTTTGTAGATAGGTATCGTCCGCGGGCGCGTACGATGATACCGGCGCCGGCGGCGGCGGCGGCCCCGCTTGAGACAACAAATCCGACAGCGTTCGCGCGACCAGCGTTACCTTGCGGTCGACCGCGACCCCAGATGAAATCTCGACCGTGCCAAAGAACATCACCAGCATAAACGGAACGATGAAGGCAAATTCGGTCGCTGCGAGGCCTCGCGTATCCTTGAACAGACGCGTGGGTGCGGACCGCAAGCGACGCCAGACCCCCGACATTGACATCGTTTCCATCTTTGGTTCGACCCTCAGTAAGGCTCGTTCTGGAATGCCGCCGTTGCAGCCAGCAACCGCTTGCTGCCGTTCACATTCGAAATGTTGAAGCCAAGCCCGGTAACCAGCAGCGGCCATTGATAGAACAACCTCACGACAACAATATTGCCCGGCCCGCCGGGGTTGTACTGCAAGTTGTTGCTGACGAAATTGCCGCTGTTGTCGATCTGGCTGTTAATGGAGATGTTCGAGAATTGCGGGTAGCTCTTCACGTCGACATAGACGTTGGCGCAACTGAACAGCACGGAGATTTGGTTGCAGACATAGTTGGTTTTGAACGCGGTCGCGTCTGCGCCAGCGGACTGCGGCTGACCGGTCAGGATCACGCGCGCGGATTCCTGCGTTATGGACTCGAGTACTTGTTGCGCGAAAAACACCATCGCCATCTCGATGATGGCAAACAGCAGCGCAAAAAATACCGGCGCGACCAGGGCGAATTCGACGACGACCGAACCCCGGCGGTGGCGGCGAAACCGGCGCAATGCGTTTGGCAACGAGATGCTTGAAGCAGCGGACGCGGACATCGAGGAATCCTTGGACGACGGCTTTGCCTTATCCGTAAGCGTTACCCGAAAGTGATTGTTGAAGTGTTTCGCCACATCGAAGCAGCGTGGCCCGTTCCGCTAACCGCGCCTTAACCATCCGCCCGCCGCCTGCGCGGAGCGGGTCACCAATGCAACCAGACACCATCGTGCCGACGCCCGTCGAGCGCTGCCAACGCGTTTCCGCAAGACCAGGTGTTGCCGAGACCGGTTAATTCGCCTTGGCTGCGCCGCTGGCCTGGCCAGAGAGCGAACCGGCCTGATCCATCGTCGATTTGAAGTAGGTCTCGCCGTCTCCAAGCGTAACCCGCCGCTGGCAGATCGGCATGCAGCTATACGACTCGCGTTCGACGCCACGGTACACCGTAACCAGCCGGTCGGTCGGTCCTTCGACCTGAATCACGCGGTCGACCAGGATCTCGCCGGCGCGGTCCATGGCGATGAAATTGGTTGCGCCGTAGCCCTTGCCGGTGACGACGATGAGCCCGCCGGTCTGCAATGTTACGTCGGCAATCAGCGGGTTTCCGACAACGATGGTGGCAACGCGGCCGGGCAGGCGGACGAGCTTGGCCTGATCGACATTGACGGCGATGGTGTCGCCCGAAGGCTCGGCAAGAGCGGCTAGCGGCCACAGCAGGATTCCGATCGCCAACGACCGCAATCCGGGCAAAGCGCGCACGCGCATACGCAGGGAACTCAACGACATATTCTACCCCGGGGCGTTGACAAGCCGGCAAAAGCGATACGCAGCGGAACCGGCGCCCGACAGCGCAAATCTGACCTCAATGTGTGAACGAAGTGCAAACGGATCTGCGAAAACCCGACGCGCCGGGCACCCGTGATTTAGCGGGCTGATCAATGGCCGGTGCGGACATGCAGCACCGCCGTCTCGTCCGAATAGACGCGCTGCCAGCCGTCGAGATGATCAAGCAGACTTGCCGCCGGCGTCGCGGGCGTCAACAGCACGGCGTCGATGTCATAGTCCTTGAGCATAGCGAGAAGCAGATTGACGTCCTTGAGCTGGAGCGCGCGGTAATACTTCATTACGAACTGTTCGCCGTACAACTCCGCCCGCCCGTCGATGAATACGGGGAATCCCCGCGAGATCAGATACCCCGCGAATGGAAGGTCATTGAGAATATGCCTGGGGTTCTGTTGTTTCAGCACGTCCACGGCAGAGGCCGGTGACTGCGCCACCGTGGGCGAAAACTTGGAGTTGGCCGCATAGGCCCATGTTGAGACGCCAAGCACTGCGACCAGCATTGCGGCTGAACCGATCGGAATGCCCGTGTTGGCAAATCGGCCCGCTCGCAGACCGAATTGCGTTGACACCGGCGTAAGCACGACAAGCGGCATCAGCAAGGCAAAGATCTCGAGATTCCGGACGTGCGAAAACGCCATATGCAACAAGCCCAGCACCAGGATTATGCGGGGCGGCGAAAGCTTGACGCCGCAATACAGCGCGCCCGCGATCGAGCCGAGCACACACGCCTCGAACGGGCCGAAATGGCTGAAGTCCGCCGGCATCCATTCGTAGATCAGGTGCAGCAACTCTCCGAGTTCGAGAATCTTGCGCGACGCAAGGATCGATCCCCATCCGTAAGGCGTTGCGCAACACGCGGCCAAGGCGCAGATGCCGAAGACCATCCAGCGCAGGACCAACGGCCTTCGTTGCGTTGCCAGCGCATTCCACCAGGCGTCGAACGCGAATGGCGCAACCAATGCGAGCCCGAAGACGAACCCGCCGTGAAGGTTTGCCCAGAGCACCATGAGCGGCAGCAGCCGGAACGACGGCGCTTCGCGCCTTTCGCTCGCCGACACAAGTCCGCTCACCCACGCAACCATGACCGGCATCACGAGCACGTGCGGTCGCGCAAACAGGTGATGTATCGACAGCACCAAGGCCGCAAGCGCGATCAGGATGGCGTAGGTCGAGGGGATGCGGCGGCTGAGGATAAACGCGAGCAATGCAAACGTCGTGGCGACACTGGCGGCGGCGACAACGATCGGGCCGGTCCAGCCAATCAGCTCATAGGCTTCGGCGAAGAGAATTTGCGCGAACCATGACGTTGAAATCCACGGCTCGCCGGCTTTCGTAAAGGAATAGATATCGACGCGCGGCATGGCGTGATGATCGAGGATCCATTGCCCGACGGCGATATGCCAATAAGTGTCGGAATCGTTGAGAAGGCCGCCGCCATTGATCAACAGCAGCACATACACGCCGACGCCGAGCCACAGCCACGCCGGAACATGGCCAAGACTGAGAGCCCTCTCTTGATTGACGGTTTCGACGCTGCTCATGAAGCGAACTTCCAAACCACCGCATTAGTGGCGAAACGGATAGGCCAATTGTCCGCCAAGCTCGGACGGGATCGTCTGATCGTCCACGCCGTAAGCCCAGAAATGGGTCAGCACCGAGAACACCAGAGCCACGGCAATCGTGCCAGGCGCCACTTTGGCAAGTGCCTCTCCCAGCATCTAGACGACAAGGGCAAACTGGACACGGCCACCTCATCAGATCGAAGACTTCGAAGGGTACTGCTCCCGGCTTAAGGAGCCATGAATCCGAAATGCGCGAAGCAAGCGCGCGCTATCCCAACCGCGAGCGACACAACTTCGCATTCTAGCAAAGCTCTTAATTCCAAATTTACTCTGCTCAATAACAGCCCGTTCCAGCGCTGTTGCCCCAGCCGAATTAACTGTGCCGCAATCGTCCGAGGCGGTTTTGGCCAAGGTACGTGAGATGGAGCTGCCGACGATAGAGCGGCAGGACAACTGCCAAGTCGCGGTGTCTCTGTCGCTTGCCAATGATCAAGCGAGTTTGCCGGTTTATGGTTGTCTCTGCCACAGGAATGGACGAGCGATGACGAACGTCTGCGCAAGGCGGAGGTTCCTGACGACATCACCTTCAAGATCAAACACGAGATTGCGCTCGATCGGCTACGCTGGCCTGCGCGACTGGTCTGCCGCGCGGCGTGGTGCTGATGGAGGCCGGCTATGGCAACAACAGCGAGCTGCGCGCCCAAATTACGGCGCTGGATCTGACCTACGTTGCGGGCATTCTGTCGGATACCACAGTATGGTCTCATAGGACAGGGCCGTTGCCGCCCAACGTTCGATTGTGTTCCGTTCGGGCGGACGGCTACCTTGTTAAGCCTCCAGAAACGACGAGCAGCTAAACTCTAGCCCATGAGCCCGTTGCAGAAAAAGTTGCTGCTATTGCTAGCGATTTGCCTGGCGACGCAGGCCAGCGCTAATCTGATTAAGTATTTCCATGAACTGTCGGATGGCTCGCGCTTCGGCGGTGACTTCACTAGTTTTTGGAATGCGGCGCATCGAGTGCGGCACGGCGACATCACCGCCATTTATGATCCCGATACATGGCATAGAATCTTGTCGACAAATACGACAGGCATCATCTCGTGGTTCGTGTATCCGCCATTCACTTTATTTGTATTATGGCCGCTGGGCGATGCGACGTACAACGAGGCGGTCCTGGCTTGGTCGCTCGTTCCGCTGGCTTTCTATTTTGCTTTGATCGTTTTGTTGGCGAAACGCTCCGGCTTAGGCGCTGGCACCAATCCAGCTTGCGAGAATAGCTGGCCGCGAACGCAGGCTTACGTCGTGCTTATCGCGTTCTCCTTGCCCTTTCTCAGCGCCAATCTGTTTAGCGGACAAACGGGTGCGCTCATTGCCGTGTTCTTTCTGGGGGCAGCGTATTTCTGGCCAACGCGTCCTATTCTTGCAGGAATTTGTATCGGTCTCTTGGCAATCAAACCACAAATGGGCCTGTTGATGCCCTTCGCGCTAATAGCGTCCGGTCAGTGGCGCATCGTCGCGGCCGCAGCGACAACCGTCCTCTCTTTGATTGTCCTCTCGACGATATGGCTTGGAGCCGCGATCTGGAGAGATTACTTACGCATGAGCCAGTTGTTCGCCCATTTTGTTGGCCGGGGCTATGACCAGATACAGCAACTCGCACTCGGTCCCTATGTGTCGTTGCAAGGAGCTGGAATGCCGGCCGCTCTCGCGGGCTTTTTTCAGGTGGTCGTAAGTGTTGCGGTTCTGACCGTGATCATCCAAGGTTTTTCGCGGTGGACGTCAAGCAAGCGGGAATTGGGAAAAGAAGATGGGAGGTTTGATCTTCGATTGGCGCTCCTAGCCGCGGGGACGTTGCTTACAACGCCGTACTCATTGTCTTACGACACACCACTGCTGATGCTGTCCGTTATCCCGCTGCTCGCACGCAGCTGGCGTGACGGGTGGGACGGGATTGAATTAGCCTCCGTAACGGCGCTGCTGATGTTGCCCTATGCACAGCTTCTCGCAATTGGCAGCCATGTTCCGTTTGCCTTCTTGGCCCTGTTACAATGGTTTGCCGTGCTATATCGGCGTTTTCAAAAAGAAAGACCAGCCGGCTGGCTTGCAAATCCAGGGTACAAAAAGCGCCCTGTTTATCCGGAGGACGGACGCAATTTACCGCAGAGCGCGAAATGCTGACCAAATACCATCGCCACATAATAACGCGAAGATGACGGGCATGCGTGCGCATTCCGACGAGTTCGGCCGGCCAGCCGTGGCCGCTGCCTGCGGCTGACGCGCGAGACCGACGCCAAATTGAATTCCTATTTAGCGCTGGGGCCATCCTGGCTGATCGAAGACTTCAAGAGGCTTGAAGCCCAGTATCGTCCTTGTCGACAATTTACGCGATGGCCGGGGCGATTGGGCGCGCCGATTCCGAAATGACGCAACTGCTCATGCCCTTTTCCCTCGTCCGGATGATCGAAGGCTAGACATCTTGCGGCGGATGGATCGATCGACAGGCAATTCCGGCGCGCATTCGCGCCATTCATGCGGGCTGCGAAGAGGCCTGCTTTCGCGAAATGCAGATGATGCCCGTGTAGGGCTCCCGCGAATACTCGTCGCGAATCGCCAAACCGTTGCTGGCTTAATTTTCCCCACTTAAGCGCGTGAAACGCGAAACCGCGATAGCGACAGGGACCAGGCCGAACTCGATCGCTTCGCCGATGAATACCACGACCAGCACCGTGAGAACGTGGCTGTGACCGGGGAGCGCCCGGAGTATTTCGCGGAATACAAGATCAGGAAGCTGAGACAGGTCGTCGATCGTAGCGGCATCGGCGTGTCCCGAATCTGCGGCTCCGGAATCGGCAACCCGATTCCGTTTGCCCGCAATTTGGCGCAACGATTGGCTGAGGCTGGTTGGGCGTGCCCCCGGATTCGATACAATCTGTTTTTCCGCGCGGGCTTGCCCTGCTTCGTCCCATCGAGAACAAACCCAGCTGGCTGCCGCTTGGGGCGCAATAGGTTGCGCTCGCGCGCAAATTGTAACGAAGCTGTTTGGAGCCGACCCGCCATGCATCGGGCGGTTGTCTGATGTTCTACTGGCTAGTGGCGAAACGGATAGGCCAATTGTCCACCAAGCTCGGACGGGATCGTCTGATCGTCCACGCCGTAGTTGTCCGGGAGCTTGTTTTCCGGCATCCGGAAGGTCCCGAACAGGATATCCCAGAGCGGAAAAGTCCCGGCGAAGTTGGTATTGCCGCCCTCTTCGAGAGACGTGTGATGCCAGCGGTGGAATACCGGGGTCGCCAGCACGTATTTGAACGGCCCAAGCGTCCAGTTCAGATTGGCGTGAACAAAGGCTGAGTGGAAGGTCGTGAACGGCCCAACCCACAGCATGATGTTGGGCGAGATCCCCGCCATCAGCAAGACGACGTCGACCATGATCGTTCCCAGGAACAGGTTCACCGGGTGGAAGCGCGCCGCCGAGATCCAGTCGAGATCTTCCGACGAATGATGAATGGCGTGATATTTCCAGAAGCCGCCGCCGTGAAACATCCGGTGCGTCCAATACAGCATGAAATCCGATAGAACCAGGAACAGCATCGCCTGCAGCCACAACGGCAGCTCGGACAACGGACCATGGCCGTTGTCGTAAAACGCAATCAGTTCGTCGGCGCCGTGAATATTGAAAATAACGCCGGCGCCGCACACCAGCAGCCCGATCCGCACTACGCGCGCAAACACGGGAACGAAGAACCAGTAACAGATGTCGGTGACGAGCTCGCGCTTGCGCCACCACGGCGTTCCGGGGTTGCAAGCCCAGAAGTGGGCCAGCACGGAGAACACCAAAGCCAGCACGATCGTGACCGGCGCCACTTTGGCGATCGTCTCTCCGAGCATCTGGACGACTTCCAGGGGCAGGCTGGACATGGGCACCTCATCCGATCGGGGATCTCAGAGGTACCCCTCCACGCTTAAGGAGGCATGAATCCGACGCGCACGATGCTGACGCGCGGTCTCTATAATCAACGCCGGCGAAAACTAACCTCGCATTGCAGCTAAGGCCTTAAGAACAAATTTACTCTGCTCAAGAACAGCCAGTTGTCACGGCTTTTGCGCGATCGAATTAACTGTGCCGAAATCGTCCGATCGTAGGGTAACGCCCATGGTCACGGTGCTGAGAACGCCGGCGAGACCAAACGTTAGTTCGACCAGCCACGTGTACACATGGAGCTTTCAATGAAGAATCTGGTTTCCCGTTTTGTGAAGGATGAGTCCGGTGCAACCGCCATCGAATACGGCCTGATTGCCGCCGGCATCTCGATCGTGATCATCACTGCTGTCAACGGCATCGGCAGCACGCTGAAGACGAATTTCCAGAACATCTCGACCTCGCTGAAATAAGCGTCGGTTGCGAAAACGCAAAGGCCTCGGGATACCGGGGCCTTTGTCGTTTCCGCCGACGGCAGATGGCGTAAACATGCGTAAACCCGATGCCACCTCGACCGCCGCATCAATAGCCTCATCGCCGGCCGGCCGCCGCGACGATGCGGCCGTGGCGCTGGTCTGTCTGGCGCTGACGCTGGCGCTTTTTACTCTCGCCTTCCGGATCGCAAATATCTGGTGAGGGCGTTTCCCGATTGTTCATCTCTCGCCGCTAGAATCGGGCGATGCTCCGACCCTGCGTCAACAGCACGGGCTGTCAAACCCCATGATCCTCGATATTGCGCGCCTTATGCTGTTTCCAGCCCTGATGGCGTTCGCGGCGGCGAGCGATCTTTTCACCATGACGATTTCGAACCGGGTGTCGCTGGCACTGGCGGCAGGCTTTTTGATTCTCGCTCTCTTGAGCGGCATGGAACTTCACGACCTGCTCTCGCATGTCGGGGCGGGCGCTGCCGTGCTCGCAGTGGCCTTTGTCTGCTTTGCCATGGGCTGGGTGGGCGGCGGAGACGCCAAGGTTGCGGCCGGGGCGGCGCTCTGGTTCGGGTTCGGCCACCTGCTCGACTATCTGGTCTGCGCCTCCCTGTTCGGCGGGGCCCTGACGCTGTTGCTGCTGCAGTTTCGGCAATGGCCGTTGCCCTCCCCTCTCACCGGCCAGGCGTGGCTGCTCAAGCTGCACGCCAAGGAAAGCGGAATTCCCTACGGGATCGCGCTCGCGATCGGCGCGCTGATGATTTACCCGGAGACGGAATGGATCAAGGCGGTCGACCTCGGCCACTTCGCCATTCGCTGACCGGGCCGGAGTAAACCCGGCGTTAAGGCGATTTAGATACGCCTCATTAACCATGCTTTGACGAATAGCTGGTCAACTCCCATCACGGCGGCGGAAGCGTCGCCGCGTAATGTGGAAAGTGAAGCGTATGAATACCGCACGGATTGTCGTCCTGACCATCGCTGTCGGTGCCGGCGGCATTGCCGCGTTTCTCGCGAGCGGATCCGACAACAAGCCTGCCCCGACCGAGCCGGTGGCGCAACTGCAGACCGTGGACGTTCTGGTGGCGAAGTCCGACATCGGCCTCGGCCAGACGGTCACGCCCGAAGACATGCAATGGCAGACCTGGCCGGCAACGACGGCAAGCAACACTTTCATTCGCCGCAACGAACGCCCTGACGCCACCACCCAGATTGCCGGCTCGATCGCACGCGCGCCCTTCATCGCCGGCGAACCGATCCGGGAGCCGAAACTGGTCAAGGCCGTTGGCTCGGGCTTCATGGCGGCGATCCTGCCCACCGGCATGCGCGCCATTTCGACCGAAATCTCGCCGGAAAGCGGCGCCGGCGGCTTCATCCTGCCGAACGACCGGGTCGACGTCATTCTCTCCAAGCGCGACAAGAACCCGGACCGCACCGGTCCCGATGTCGTCAACTCCGAGATCATTCTTTCCAATGTTCGCGTTCTGGCGATCGATCAGGCGCCGAAGGAAAAGGACGGCCAGAACGCGGTGGTCGGCAAGACCGTCACGCTGGAGCTGAAACCCGAGCAGGCGGAGACGCTGGCCCGGGCGCGCCAGACCGGCACGCTGGCGCTGGCGTTGCGCAGCATTGCCGATCTCAACGTGGTCGCGAACAGGTCCGACGATGCTCCCAAGCGTAGCGACAGCGTCAATGTCGTCCGCTACGGCGTCTCAACCCAGACGACGATACTGAAGTGACCAAGAGGACGCAGGATATGAGATGCAGGGGAAATCAGCCGGCGATGCGGACCGTTGCGGTCCGCGCCCTGTCGTTTGCGGCGGTTACGGCGCTGACGCTCAATCCGGCCTTCACCCCGGTGGTGGCGAGCGACTATCGCGCCGTGGCGCCGGTTGCCGCCGCCGATGGACAGATGAATGCGCGATACCTCGCGCTCGGCATCGGCAAATCCGTCGTGATCGATCTGCCGCGTGACATCAAGGACGTGTTGGTCGCCGATCCCAAGATCGCCAACGCCGTCGTGCGTTCGGCACAGCGCGCCTATATCATCGGCGCGGCGGTCGGCCAGACCAATATCGTGTTCTTCGATTCGGCGGGCCAGCAAATCGCCGCCTATGACATCGCCGTCAAGCGAGACCTCAATGGCGTCCGCGCCGCGCTGAAGCAAACGCTGCCGAATGCCGATATCCAGATCGAAGGCATTGGCGACGGCGTGATGCTGTCCGGCTCGGCGGCAAATCCGATCGAGGCCCAGCAGGCGGGCGACCTCGCCGCACGGCTGGTCGGCGGCGCGGACAAGGTCGTCAACTCCATCGCGGTTCGGGGCCGCGACCAGGTGATGCTGAAGGTCACGCTCGCCGAGGTCCAGCGCTCGATCATCAAGCAGATGGGCATCGATCTCAGCGCCAACCTGAATTACGGCACGGCGGTCGTGAAATTCAACAATGCCAACCCGTTCACCGCAAACAATGCGCCACTCGTTGCCGGCAACGCCGTCACCACATCGTTCGGCTCGACGCCGTCGGTCCAGGCGACGCTGCGCGCGATGGAAAGCGCCGGTGTGGTGCGGACGCTCGCCGAACCCAATCTGACGGCGATCTCCGGCGAATCCGCGACCTTTATCTCCGGCGGCGAATTTCCGATTCCAACCGGCGTGACCTGCCAGACCACGACGTCGGGCGCTATCGGACAATGCGTCCAGACCGTCACTTTCAAGAAATTCGGCATTTCGCTCAACTTCACGCCGGTGGTCATGACCGAGGGGCGGATCAGCCTGCGGGTGATGACCGAAGTGTCGGAGGTCTCGACCGAAAACGCGTTGACTGGCGGCGTCAACGGAACCACGATTCCCTCGATCAAGACCCGCCGCGCAGAGACCACGCTGGAGATTCCATCGGGCGGCGCGATGGCGATGGCCGGCCTGATCCAGGATCAGACCAAGCAGGCGATCAACGGAATGCCCGGATTGATGCAACTGCCGATCCTGGGATCGCTGTTCCGCAGCCGCGACTACGTCAACAACCAGACCGAGTTGATGGTGCTGGTGACGCCCCTCATCGTGCGCGCCGTAGCGCAGAAGGATTTGTCGCGCCCCGACGATGGGTTTGCTGCGGCGGCCGATCCGCAAGCCGACCTCTTGGGCAGCATCAATCGCATCTACGGCGTTCCGGGCCGCGTCGAGCCGGCGCGGAGTTATCGCGGCACCTATGGCTTTATCACCGACTGAGACGGGACGAGGACGAAAACGATGACCGCCAAAATACCCGTCGATCTCAAGCGCGCCTTCCGCATTGCGGGAGCGCTTGTTGGTCTTGCAGGCGTGCTGGGAGCTTGCACGCATACCGACGAAGCGGTGACGGCGAGCGTCCCTGACGATTACCGCCTGCGGCACCCTATCGCCATTGAGGAAGCCAACCGCTCGGTCGTCATTTTCGTCGGCCATGCGCGCGGCGGGCTTTCGGCTTCGCAGCGCGGCGATGTGGCGGGACTGGCGCAAACATGGCTGCGTGAAGGAACCGGCGCGATCAGCGCCGATCTTCCGATCGACACCCCCAACGCGCGGACGGCCGCAGATTCGTTCCGGGAAATCCAGGCGACGCTGATATCGGCCGGCGTGCCGCCGCGCGGAATCATAGTCCATCACTATCACCCGGAAGATCCCCGCCAGTTGGCAACGATCCGGCTGACCTATTCGAGAATCGCGGCGGTGGCCGGTCCCTGCGGCGTATGGCCGGAGGACCTTGGACCCTCGATCAAGAACAAGGGCTATTACGACAACAAGCAATATTACAATTTCGGCTGCGCCTACCAGCGCAACATGGCAGCGATGGTCGACAATCCGTCAGACCTCGTGCAACCGCGGCCGGAAACCCCGGCCTATACGGCGCGCCGCACCGAAGGTTTCGAGAAGTATCGCAAGGGTGCTGCGACCGCCACCACTTATCCCGAGGCCGACAAGGCCAAACTCAGCGATGCAGGCAGATGATCAGCTACGCCCGTCAAGATCCCGAACAGCAGCCGGGCGTCACGTCGTCGCCCGCGGACGATCATATCGCACCGGCGCCGCGGGTGTCCGTGCAGGCCTTTTGCGGCACGGTGGAAACCGCAGGTGCCGTACAATCGGCCGGCGAAGACCGCCGCCTCGACAAGGCCCATCTCAAGATTCAAATGGGCGGCATGGCGGCCGCCATCGAGGCCTATCGCACCGCGCCGACGCCGAACGTGATCATCCTGGAGACCGAAGGCCGCAACGACATCCTTACCGGCCTCGATCAGCTTGCAACCGTGTGCGATTCCGGAACCCGCGTCGTTGTGATCGGCCGCGTCAACGACGTCACGCTTTATCGCGAACTGGTGCGCCGCGGCGTCAGCGACTATGTACTTGCGCCGGTCAATGCGCTCGACGTGGTGCGCTCGGTCTGCGGGCTGTTCTCGGCGCCGGAGGCCAAGGCCGTCGGCCGGATCATCGCCATCGTCGGGGCCAAAGGCGGCGTCGGCGCTTCCACCGTCGCCCACAACGTCGCCTGGGCGATCGCGCGCGATCTCGCGCTGGATTCGGTGGTCGCCGATCTCGACCTCGCATTCGGCACCGCCGGCCTCGACTACAATCAGGATCCTCCGCAAGGCATCGCGGATGCGGTGTTCTCCCCCGATCGTGTCGATACCGCGTTCATCGATCGCCTGCTGTCGAAATGCACCGACCATCTCAGCCTGTTGGCGGCGCCGGCGACGCTTGACCGGGTCTATGACTTCGGCGCGGACGCATTCGATTCGATCTTCGACACGCTGCGCACGACAATGCCATGCATCGTGCTCGACGTTCCCCATCAATGGTCGGGCTGGACCAAGCGCGCCCTGGTTGGTGCAGACGATATTCTGATCGTCGGCGCGCCAGATCTCGCCAATTTGCGCAATACCAAGAACATATTCGACCTCTTGAAGGCATCGCGGCCCAACGACCGGATTCCGCTGTATTGTCTCAATATGGTCGGCATGGCGAAGCGGCCGGAAATCAACGCCAGCGAATTCGCCAAGGCCATCGAAAGCCAGCCGATCGCGTCCATACCGTTTGACCCGCAAATGTTCGGTTCAGCCGCCAACAACGGCCAGATGATCGCGGAAATCTCCGCCACCCATCGCACCACCGAGATGTTCCTGCAGATCGCGCAACGGCTGACGGGCCGCGGCGAGACCAAAAAGCCGCGGAGTTCATTCCTTTCACCTCTGATTGAGAAGTTGCGGGCAAAGTAGGCCGCCGGCGTGGAGTACGATTGTGTTTGGTAAGCGTAGCGGGCCTGAAGGCGACCAGCGGGCGACAAAGCCCGCCGCGAGCGCATTGGAACCAGCTTCCAATGCGGCGCCTGCCATTTCGCGCAGCCCATCTCCTCTCACGGTTTCGTCACCGCCGCTTTCGCCCGCCAAACCGCCGCCTGCGCCGGCGATGGAAGCGCGGCGGTCGGACAACTATTACCAGGTCAAGGCCACGATCTTCGGCGCCCTGATCGAAGCGATCGACCTCGCCCAGCTCGCCAAGCTCGACGGCGAGTCGGCGCGCGAGGAAATTCGCGATATCGTCAACGAGAACATCGCGATCAGGAACATCGTGATGTCGATTGCCGAGCAGGAAGAACTGCTCGACGACATCTGCAACGACGTTCTCGGATACGGCCCGCTGGAGCCGCTGTTGTCGCGCGACGACATCTCCGACATCATGGTCAACGGCGCCGGAACGGTGTTCATTGAAGTCGCCGGCCGCATCCAGCGCACCGGGATCCGGTTTCGCGACAACCAGCAGCTCTTGAATATCTGTCAGCGCATCGTCAGCCAAGTCGGCCGGCGCGTCGACGAATCCTCGCCGATCTGCGACGCCCGCCTTGCCGACGGCTCGCGCGTCAACGCCATCGTGCCGCCGCTGGCGATCGACGGCCCCGCCTTGACGATCCGCAAATTCAAAAAGGACAAGCTGACGCTCGATCAACTGGTCAAATTCGGCGCCATCACGCCCGAGGGCGCGGAGATCCTGCAGATCATCGGCCGATGCCGGGCCAACGTTCTGATCTCCGGCGGCACCGGCTCCGGCAAGACCACGCTGTTGAATTGCATCACGCAATATATCGAGGATGACGAACGCATCATCACCTGCGAGGACGCCGCGGAACTTCAACTGCAGCAACCTCACGTGGTGCGGCTGGAAACCCGGCCACCCAATATCGAGGGCGAGGGTCAGGTCACCATGCGTGAACTGGTCCGCAACTGCCTGCGTATGCGCCCTGAACGAATCATCGTCGGCGAAGTCCGCGGACCGGAGGCATTCGACCTGCTGCAGGCCATGAATACCGGCCACGACGGATCGATGGGAACGCTGCACGCCAACAATCCCCGTGAAGCGCTGTCGCGCTGCGAATCCATGATCACGATGGGTGGATTTTCGCTGCCGTCGCGGACCATTCGCGAGATGATCTGTGCTTCGATCGACATCGTGATCCAGGCCGCCCGTCTGCGTGACGGTTCACGCCGCATTACCCACATCACCGAGGTGATGGGTATGGAGGGCGACACCATCATCACCCAGGACCTGTTCCTCTACGACATGATCGGGGAGGACGCCAACGGACACATCATCGGCCGGCATCGCTCCACCGGCATCGGGCGGCCACGCTTCTGGGATCGGGCGCGATATTACGGCGAAGAGAAGCGGCTTGCCGCGGCCCTTGACGCTGCCGAAGTCGCCACGGAGCTCTGAAGGAGCGGGTCATGACCACGCAAGCGATCGCACTGACCTTTCTCGCTGCTACCGCCATCGGCGGCCTGGCATGGGTCTTTCTGTATCCTCTATTGTCGGGGGAGAGAAAGGCCGAGAATCGCCGTGCATCGATCGCCAAACCGGAGCCTTCCGCCCGTTCCGTCGACAAGAATCAGCGCTCGCGCCGCGAGCAGGTCGAAGGATCGCTGAAGGATCTCGAGGCGCGCCGCCAAAAGGAAAAGAAGCTTCCGCTCAGCAGCCGCCTCACCCAGGCTGGATTGAACTGGTCAACCCGGAAATTCATGATTGTTTCCGGGGTTCTCGCAGCCGTCAGCTTTGTGCTGGCGATGCTGTTCGGGGGCGGGCTGCTGGCCGCACTCGGCCTCGCGTTCGCCGCCGGCGTCGGTCTGCCGCGCTGGACTTTGAACTTTCTCAAGAAGCGCCGCGAAAAGAATTTCCTTCGCGCGCTGCCGGACGCTGTCGACGTGATCGTGCGTGGCATCAAGGCCGGCCTGCCGTTGTTTGACTCGATCAAGGTCGTTGCGGCCGATGCGCCGGAGCCACTCAAGAGCGAGTTCATGGCGATCATCGAGACCCAGGCGATCGGTATGCCGCTGGGCGAAGCATGCGCGCGGCTGTTCGAACGGATGCCGGTGCCGGAGGCGAACTTCTTCGGGATCGTCATCTCGATCCAGCAAAAGTCGGGCGGCAACCTGTCGGAGGCTTTGGGCAACCTGTCCAAGGTGTTGCGCGACCGCAAGAAGATGGCTGAGAAGATTCAGGCGATGTCGATGGAAGCCAAGTCGTCGGCAGCCATCATCGGCGCGCTGCCGCCGGTCGTCATGCTGCTCGTTTACCTCTCGTCACCCGACTATATCACGCTACTGTGGACCCATCCGACCGGTCAATTGATGCTCGTTGGCTGCGTGCTTTGGATGTCCACGGGCATTTTCGTGATGAAGAAAATGATTAACTTCGACTTCTGATGGTGCAGCAATGGTTGATTTTCTGATCGTCAAAATCCACGACCCGCATTTCATGGCCATGCTGTTGGCCGCCATAGCCGTGAGCGCCACGGCGTACACGCTGATGATGCCCTTCTTCGCAGGCGAGGGCCTGGAGAAGCGTATGAAGGCGGTTGCCAGCGAACGTGAGCGGATCCGCCAGCGCGAGCGCGACCGTCTCGCCAAGACCGAAAAGGTATCGCTGCGCCAGACGCCGAAGCAACTCGTCTCCAGAGTGGTGGAAGACTTCAACCTCGGAAAATGGCTGGCCCAGGAGGCCGCGCGCGATAAGCTGACGCAAGCCGGCTATCGCGGCCAGGCGCCCTACATCACATTCCTGTTCTTCCGGCTGATTACGCCGATCGTGCTTTTCCTGGCCACGGCGCTGTATGTTTTCGTGATCTCGCATATCGATAAGCCGCTGACAGTTAAGATCGGCATCTGCATCCTCGCGGCCTATCTCGGATTGCAGGCGCCGATGCTGTTCTTGAGAAACGCGATCACCAAGCGCCAGCTTTCGATCAAGCGCGCATTTCCGGATGCGCTCGATCTATTGCTGATCTGCATTGAGTCCGGCATGTCGATCGAAGCCGCCTTCCGCAAGGTCAGCACTGAAATCGTAACCCAGTCGATAGCACTGTCGGAGGAATTCACGCTGACCACGGCCGAGCTGTCTTATCTGCAGGACCGCAAGACGGCCTATGAAAATCTGGCGAAGCGCACCGGTCTCGAAGGCGTGAAATCGGTCTGCCTGGCGCTGATGCAGTCGGAACGTTACGGAACGCCGCTCGGTCAGACCCTGCGCGTCATGGCGCAGGAAAACCGCGACATGCGCATGAACGAGGCCGAGAAGAAGGCGGCGGCCTTGCCGCCGAAGCTGACGGTGCCAATGATTTTGTTCTTCCTGCCGTGCCTGTTTATCGTCATTCTCGGGCCAAGCTATATCAGGGTCGTGGAAACCCACTGGTAGCCGCCGCTATCACGCCTTCCGCAAATGATGTCGTGACAACGAACGCCGGGCGCCGATGCGCCCGCGGCTTGGTCTTGCTTGATACCTTGAGCGAGCCGATCAGTCGGGACGGTTGAGCGACGCCACCGGGATCGACCCGGCCCCTGCCCGCGGATTGTCCTTGTGATTCAGCATCTGCTTCAGGTAGGCGACGTTGGCAGCCGCCTCGTCTTCCGGCAGATCGGCTTTCACGATGGTCTCGGCCTCGGCAAAGCGGCCTTGCAGGCCGACCACCAGGCCCAGATTCTGCCGCACCCGCGCGTCGGCCCTGCCGCCGGCATAGGCTTGCCGCAGCGTCTCTTCGGCCTTCGGCAATTCTTTTGTAAGCATATAGGAGAGGCCGAGGTTGGACAGTACCGAGGGCTCGTCGGGCACGATCTTCAAAGCGCTGGCGTAATAGCGCCGCGCCTCGTCGTGGCGACCCAACTGATCGAGCGCGGTGCCCTGCACCGAGAGAATTCGCCAGTCCGGATTATCGGGTGAATGGGCGCGACTGAGGATGTCGAACGCCTGCTGGAAATTGCCGTTATCGGCAAGCGCGCGGCCATAGCCGGCCATCAATGCCTTGTTGCCGGGATGGGCGATGGTGGCCTGCTCGAGCACGGCGACGGCCTGGGCGCGCTGCCCGGTGGCGCGAAGGGCCTGCCCATAAGCAAGGGCTGCGTCGGCGTCCTTCGGATTGGCGCGATAGCGCTCGCCGTAGACCTCGACCGCGCGCCGCGGCTCGGCTTCGCCGCTCGGGCTGGGATCGGCCTTTGACGTCACGGACCCCGTGACATCGGACATGGTCTGGCAGCCGCCAAGGCCTGCGGCCAAGATCGCCGTCACGGCCGCGGATGCAAGAAGCCGGGCAATACTGCACTGCTGACGCATGGGCACTTTAACTCACGGATATCGGGCGGATTGATCGAGCCGAGCGCGTCAGCAATAGACCGTTAACCCTAACGGCTGGTTAATCGGCAGCGTTCAGGAAGCCGGTCGGCCGGCTGCGGGGGCGGCCGGACCTTGCGCTGGGTCACGCGCCGCGCGCCATGAAAGCGTTATGAAGCTTGGCCTGTGGGGGCCGATTTCGGCCCGGGGCCGTCAATATTCAACGGCGAGGCGTTTCCTGATTTCATCGACCCGCCTGTCGAGGGCATCGAACCTTGCGTGCAGGGCTCTGTCGTGAAGGTAGAATATGTACCCGCCGGCCAGAAATCCGAAAACCCAGTGATGCGTTTCCACATAGAGCAGCGCCTGCTCGATCGCGTGACCGACAGCAACTAAAATGTCCCACAAGACGTCCATCGCATTCCCCGCTCAAAGCGCGAAGATTATCACGATCGCCAAGTAGCGTGTAGTGGACCGCAGCCATTCGCCATGGCAGCAAATCAGTCGACCGTCGTTGGCGATCGCGCAAATTCCAGGATCGCCTGGTCTGAAGACAAGCGCTCGATCGCTGCGTAAGGCCGGAGCGAAACGGCCGCAGTGCAGGACACTGCGGCCGGTTGATGTGGGGGATCTTTCGGGTAGTCAGCTACGATCGGGCCAGGCTTTGCAGCGCCAGGCAATCGCGATCAGTTGCAGACCTGGATGCGACGTATTCGCCAGCCGTAGGGCGTCCAGATCCGCCGCGCCACCAAATAGCAACCGCCGTCGTCGTAACCGTAACCGTCACCATAACCATAACCGGCGTAGCCATAGGGGTAGTCGTATCCGCCGTAATAGCCATAGGGGGCAGCCGCAAGGCCGAGACCCAAACCGAGGCCGATGCCAAGTCCGGCTCCGCGAAAGCCACCGCCCCTGAAACCGCCGCCCCGGAAACCACCACCCCTAAAACCGCCACCGCGGAAACCACCGCCGCCGAAACCGTGACCGCCACCAAATCCACGGGCTTGCGCGGGAGTGCTGGAGGCGCCCAGCAAAAGGGCCGAACTGCCGATGAAGCTAAAGGCATAGATGCAGAGCATCGCCATCAACGCCAAACTGCGCGTCAGGATGTTCCGAATGGTAGTACGATTGTGGGCCATCGAAGTCTCACTCCCCTGTTCGCGCACCCGCTGATCGTTAACAAAAACTCAGGTTTAAGTCACGCGTTTGTCAATCACCTCAACGTCATCGCCGCGCCGATCGAAGCAACGGCGGGAGAACGACAGGGCGCTTCGCCCTGCCGCTCTTGGCCTGGAGTTATCAGCGCATCTCCATCCTCATCGAGTGATGATGGTGGTGGTGATGATGATGGCGGCGGGGCGCAACGACGATCCGTCGCTCCCGGCGATAACTGTGGTGGTGGTGGTGATGATGATGACGATCGTTCTGGGCTACCTGGAAGCTCGTCCCGGCCTGGTCATAGGCTTCGTCAACGGCGTCGAGAGTGGCTTTGGCGTTCGGTATCGGATTTAGGAGATCCGCGTAGGATTGGGCGTTCAGCACCGCCGCCGGATCCGCCGGGGCTGCAGCCTGTGCACTGTTTAATGAAGCGAGCGCACCCACCGCGCCCAATAAGCCTGCGATCTTCTTGTCCATGATTTGTTTCCACTCCTAGATTGACCGAACAGGCAACATTGCCGAAAAAGGTCAACGCAAGCTAACTGCGCCGACCGCGGCTGGTTCCAAGCAAAAAGCCTGGACAGCGCTGCCCTTTTTCAAGCTCAAGAGCGAGACAAGCATGGATTCCGTGTTCGAGACCGCCCCTGCCGCATCCGCCATTCCCATTACCTTCGCGACCAAAGCGACGTGGGAGGCGATCTGCGCTGACCTGCCGGCGCAGGCCCGGCAGTTCGCATTGGCGAATGGCTTTGCCGCCAAACCCGGGGCCTGCCTCACTTTGCCGGCGGCGGACGGCCAAATCGCCCAGATCATGTTCGGTCTGGAGGACGCGACCGCCAGATACATCGATCCATTCAGACCCGGCCTGTTGCCCGGCCTGCTGCCGCCGGGGGTCTATCGTTTTGCCAACGCGCCGCACGACATGCGGCTGGCGGTGCTCGCCTTTGCGCTCGGCTCTTATCGCTTCAGCCGCTACCGCAAGGCGGATGCGCCCGGCGTCAGGCTGGTACCCCCCGATGGCATCGACGCTGCCGATATCGCCCGAATGGCGGAAGCCGCCTACCTTGCCCGCGATCTCATCAACACGCCGTCGAACGACATGGGACCGGAGGAACTGGCGCTGGCCGCGCAGGAACTCGCAAAGCGCTTCGGCGCCAATTTCAACTGCATCGTCGGCGACGAGCTGACGCGACAGAACTTTCCGCTGATCCACGCGGTCGGGAGGGCCTCGCCGCGCGCGCCCCGGCTGATCGATCTGAGCTGGGGCAATCCGGCTCACCCCAAGGTGACGCTGGTCGGCAAGGGTGTCTGCTTCGATACCGGCGGCCTCGACCTGAAACCATCCGCCGGCATGCTGATCATGAAAAAGGACATGGGCGGCGCGGCCAACGTGCTGGCGCTGGCGCAGATGGTGATGGACGCCAAGCTCAAGATCCGGCTGCGGGTCCTGGTTCCCGCGGTCGAGAACGCGGTCGCCGGCAACGCCTTCCGCCCGCTCGACATCTTCCCCTCGCGCAAGGGTTTTAGCGTTGAAATCGGCAACACCGACGCCGAAGGCCGGCTGGTGCTGGCCGACGCGCTGGCGCTGGCTTGCGAGGAAAAGCCGGATCTGCTGATCGATCTCGGGACCCTGACCGGCGCGGCGCGGGTGGCGCTGGGGCCGGATTTGCCACCGTTTTACACCAATGATGAGAGGCTGGCAGAAGACGTTGCCCGTTGCGCCAAACAGGAGAACGATCCGTTGTGGCGATTGCCGCTATGGCCGCCTTACGACGCCTGGCTGGATTCGAAGGTCGCCAACCTCAACAACGCGCCGTCTGGCACGTTTGCCGGCTCGATCACCTGCGCGCTGTTCCTGCAGCGCTTCGTCGAGGATACGACGCGCTGGCTGCATGTCGATATCTACGGCTGGACGCCAACCGCAAAACCGGCGCGCCCGGAGGGCGGCGAATGCCAGGCCGCCCGCGCGATCTACAAACTATTGGGCCAGCGCTATGGATGATCCGCGGCTGACACCGGCAAGGGGCGACCTCGCCGCGAAATATCTGGAAGGCAAAGTCAAGGCCGAACGCTTTGTCGCCGGTGAAACCCTGGAGGTCACCGACGCGATCGTGCCGCTCCGCGAGCGGCCGTCCACTGATGCCGCGCTGTCGACGCAGGCCCTTAAGGGTGAGCGCGTCACGGTCTATGACCGCAACGCCGAGGGTTGGGCCTGGGGACAACTTGACAGCGACGGCTATGTGGGCTGGCTTCCCGATTCCGGGCTGGCAAAGCCGGGCGCCGCGCCGACCCACAAGATCACCGCGATCAGGACATTTGCCTTTCCCGGTCCCTCGATCAAACTGCCGCCGGTTGAGACACTTCCCATGGGCGCGATGGTCGTGGTCACGCGCGAAGACGGCGTGTTCGCCGTGACCCGCGAGGGCTGGTATTTGCCGAAGCCGCACGTCGCCGTCATCGACTACCGCGAGCCGGATTTCGTCACCGTCGCCGAACGCTTTGTCGGCACGCCCTATCTGTGGGGCGGCAAAAGCAGTTTTGGCATCGATTGTTCGGGCCTCGTGCAGATCGCGTTGAATGCGACGGGCACCCCCTGCCTGCGCGACAGCGACATGCAGCAGGACAGCCTCGGCCGACCGCTCTATGCGGCGGAGTCGGGGAAATTGCAGCGCGGCGACCTGATCTTCTGGAAAGGCCATGTCGCGATCGTCCGCGACGCCCTCACCATCGTTCACGCCAATGCGCATCACATGGCGACCGTGATTGAAAATACCCAGGAGGCTATTGCGCGCATCAAGGGCGAGGGCATCGAGGTGGCCGCGATCAAAGGGCTGACCTAAATGTCGAGGGTCACCTCTTCACCTCTCCCATAGGGAGAGGTGAATTGCGAAGCAATTCGGGTGAGGGGTTAAGCTCCCTCGTTAGACCAGAACCCCTCACCCGGATCGCAAGAGCGATCCGATCTCTCCCTATGGGAGAGGTGCTACGGAGACCGTAGCGTGTTCCGGCCCCGAACTCAGGGATTGCTTTAAACCCCGGCAGCACCACCCGGTGCGGTTTCCAGCCGGAACGCGGCGGCGAACAGCGCGCGCGTGTAGTCGGTCTTCGGATTTTTGAACAGCTCCGAAGCCGGTCCCTCCTCCACCACCTTGCCGTCGCGCATCACGATCAGGTGGCTCGCCAATGAGGCGACCACGCGCAGATCATGCGAAATGAACATGTAGGTCAGGTCGCGCTTGCGCTGCAATTCGCGCAACAGATCGACCATTTGCGCCTGGAACAGCATGTCCAGCGCGCTGGTCGGCTCGTCCAGCACCACGAAATTCGGCTCCAGCACCGCGGCGCGGGCAATCGAGATGCGCTGGCGCTGGCCGCCGGAGAATTCATGCGGGTAGCGGAAGCGGGTTACCGGATCGAGGCCGACGTCTTTCAGCGCCTTGATGACCCGCGCCTCGCGTTCCTCTCGCGACAACGAAGGCTGATGCACGCTGAGACCTTCGGCCACGATATCGCCGACCGACATCCGCGGCGAGAGCGCGCCGAACGGATCCTGGAACACGATCTGCATGTCGCGGCGGAACGGCCGCATCGCCTTGAACCGCAGGCCCTGGATATCGTGCCCTAGAAACACGATCGGGCCGTCGGACGAGATCAGCCGCAGCAGCGCCAGCCCGAGCGTGGTCTTGCCGGAGCCGGATTCGCCGACCACCCCGAGCGTCTCGCCCTTGCGCACCGACAGCGAAACGCCATCGACCGCCTTGATATGTCCGACCGTCGTGCGCAGCAGGCCACGCTTGACCGGAAACCAGACCTTCAGATCATCGGTCGATATCACGACCGGCGAATTCGGCCGCGGCGGCGCCGGGTCGGGCTTCGGCTCCGCCGCCAGCAACGCCTTGGTGTAGGGATGCTTCGGCGCGGTAAAAACCTGCTCCACCGGTCCCTGCTCGACGATCTTGCCGTCGTTCATGACGCAGACCACGTCCGCGATGCGGCGCACGATGCCGAGGTCATGGGTGATGAACAGCATGCTCATGCCGAGCCGCGTCCGGATCTCCGCCAACAGCGTCAGGATCTGCGCCTGCACCGTGACGTCGAGGGCGGTGGTCGGCTCATCGGCGATCAACAGATCGGGTTCGTTGGCGAGCGCCATTGCGATCATGACACGCTGGCGCTGGCCGCCGGACAATTGATGCGGATAGCTCCTGAGCCGGGTTTCCGGCGCGGGAATGCCCACTTGGGTGAGCAGTTCGAGGGTCCGCGCCCGCGCCTTCGCTCCGCTGATGGCGCTGTGCAGCTGCAGGATTTCGCCGATCTGGGACTCGATCGTATGCAGCGGATTGAGCGACGTCATCGGCTCCTGGAAGATGATCGAGATGTCGTTGCCGCGAATGCCGCGGATTTCG
>DATBYN010000220.1:0-2285 GCA_036513695.1 Bradyrhizobium sp.
TCGCCGTTCAATGCCTTTCTGCTGTTGCAGGGCATCGAGACCGTGGCGCTGCGGGTCGAACGGCATGTCGAGAACGCGCGCAAGGTCGCGGAATTCTTGCGCAACGATCCGCGCGTCGACTGGGTCAATTACGCCGGTTTCCCGGATAGCCCTTATTACGCACTGGTGCGGAAATATCTTGATGGTAACGCCTCATCGCTGTTCACCTTCGGCATCAAGGGCGGCATGGAGGCCGGCAAGACATTTTACGATGCGCTGAAATTGATCACGCGGCTGGTCAATATCGGCGATGCAAAATCGCTGGCCTGCCATCCGGCGTCGACCACCCATCGTCAGATGTCGCCCGAACAGCAACGCATGGCCGGCGTGCTGCCGGAAACCATCCGGCTCTCGATCGGCATCGAGCACGCCTTCGACATCATCGAAGATCTTGACCAGGCGCTGGCGATCGCAAGCGCCCGGCATCAGCGGCTCGAGGCCGCGGAATAGATCGGCCAGGCCAGGCATGACCCTGCTGTTCGACAAACACCGGCTCATCGTCAGTCCCGGCCTTGCGCCCATCGAGCCGCGCGAGACGGAGGAATTTTACGGCGGGCGGAATACCGATGCGGTTCTCACCATCGGGCTGGTCAACAACATGCCGGACGCGGCGTTGCAGGCGACCGAGCGTCAGTTCATGCGCCTGTTGGAGGCGGCCGCCGGCGACAATCAAATCCGTTTCCACTGCTTCTCGCTGCCGTCGATACATCGATCACAGACGGCGAAGGGGCGCCTCGACCAACAATATTCCGACATCGCCGATCTTCCCCGCCTCGACATCGACGGACTGATCGTGACCGGCGCCGAGCCGAACGCCGCGACGCTCCAAGAGGAGCCGTTCTGGCACGACCTCGTCGACATCATCGATTGGGCGAAAGACCATACGCGCTCGACGATCTGGTCGTGCCTTGCCGCGCATGCCGCGGTCTTGCACCTCGACGGCATCGAGCGGCGGCTTCTCGCCACCAAATGTTCCGGGGTTTACGACTGCGCCAAGGTGACCGATCACTGGCTGACAGAGGACATGATGTCCCCGCTCAAGATCGCGCATTCACGGCTCAACGAGGTGCGCGGCAGCGACCTCGTCGCCAAGGGCTATCGGCTATTGACCCAAGCGCCGGACGCCGGCGTCGATATCTTCTCAAAACAGCTGCGCAGCCATTTTGTGTTTTTCCAGGGCCATCCGGAATATGACGCGCTGTCGTTGCAGCGGGAATATCTGCGCGACATCACCCGCTATCTCGGCGGCGAGCGCGAGACTTATCCGGCCTTCCCGGCCGGTTATTTCGATGTCTGGACCGAGAAGAAGCTCGCAAGCTTCCAGAAGCGCGCGAGCGCCGAGCGCAAGCTTCCGCTGAGCGTCGAACTGCCGGGCCTGATCCTGCGCCCCGATCTCGCGACCGGCGCGGCAGCGACCGCGATGTTCCGAAACTGGCTCCGATATCTCTCCGGCGTTGTGACCGGACAAGGCGAAGAGCGAACGGCGTGAAGGTGCAAACCGCCGCCATTGCAAAAGCAGGTTTTCCCATGCGCCCGGTCTGGTCTCACTTCAGAGCGCGCATCAGCAACCGGTTGGCGCGACATCTCTTTGCCGAGCCACTTCGGCTGCCGGGCGATGGCCCGATGGTCAGCTTCACCTTCGACGACGCTCCCAAGAGTGCCGCCACCGTCGGCGCTCCCCTGCTCGAGGAGTACGGTGCGCGCGGCACCTTCTATATCTCCGGCGGCCTGGTCGATCGGTGGTCCGGCAACTGGACCGGCGTCAGCGCCGATGACATTTTGGGCCTGCATCGACGTGGCCATGAACTCGCCTGCCATACGTTCACGCACACCCGCGCCATCGATCTCGATGCCGAAGCGATGATGGCGGAGACGGACAAGAACCGCCGTTATCTTTCGTCGCTCGATCCCACGATCAAAATCGAGAATTTTGCTTATCCTTATGGATTTGGCGCGGTGTCGCACAAGCGGCAGCTCGGCAAGATCTTCCGCTCGGTGCGCGGTATTCTTCCCGGCGTCAACAGCGGTGTCGTGGATCTGCAATATCTGCGCGCAACCCCCCTGATCGAAGTGGAAATCGACCGCGAGCAAATCGATCGCGCGTTCGACCAAGCCGTCGCCAAGAATGGCTGGTTGATCTTCTATACCCATGACGTGAGGACGGCGCCGAGCTCCTATGGATGCTCGCCCTCGCTGCTGCGCCACGCACTCGATGCCGCGTCGCGCCGGAACATTCCTGTGCTGAG
>DATBYN010000221.1:0-4454 GCA_036513695.1 Bradyrhizobium sp.
GCAGCGAGTGTGCGCAAGATCGTGCCGTGCATTTTGCGATCCTCCTGGTTTTTCGAACTGACGGTTGAAATGGGCCTTATCCGGTCGACGGGTTATTTCCCCAGATGCTTGTCGAAGAAGCCGGCGATTTCCTCAAACGCCTCTTTTGCCTCTGGAGAGGTATCATCGCGATAATATTGCGCGTGAGACTGCCCTTCATAGACCTGTAGCCACGCGTCGACTCCGGCCTGGCGAAGCTTGCGATGAACGCGCACGGTATTGCTGAGCAAGAGATCGCGCGTTCCGCTGGTCAGGATGGCCGGGGGAAAACCCCGCATGTCGCCGTATACCGGCGACAACAACGGGTCTTTCAGGTCATGACCATTGGCGTAGACCTTTGTGCCGGCGTCGCAGAACCCGTCGGGCGACACCAGGACATTGTCGAGCATGGCGTTGGTCACAAAAGTGTCGCCGACTTTGGTGACGTCGGACATCGGCGTACCCGGCGCGATCGCACCCGGCATCGGCAGTCCGTCCTGTTTGGCTTTCAAGGTCATTTCGAGCGTCAGCGCCCCACCCGCCGAACTGCCGAAGATCGCAATGTTCTTCGCCTCCGTCGTCTTGAGCGCGTTCTTGTAGACAGTCATGCCATCATCGAGCGCCGCCGGAAAATACGCTTCCGGCGGCATGCGATAATCCACCGCAATCACCTTGAAATGGCCGAAGCCCGCCATGAACAGCGCTTCGGGAAGCGCGGCCTCACCGGGATTGAGGACGTAACAGCCGCCGTGCGCGTGGATCAGCAGCCGGTTTTTATTCTCAGGCGGGATCGTATCGGGCGTGACAATAAAGGCGCGCACGCCGTCGATCATGGTCTTCTCGACCTTGACGTGCAGCCGCTCGGTCGTGCCGGGAATATTCTTGATGGTCGCGGCGGCGCCGGCGTCGGCGACCGGCTTCCATTCCTCGCCGGTCTTGGGCAGCACGTTCCAGTTGGTGCGAAGCGGCAGGCCGATGATTTTAGCCATTTGCGGGCTGACGGTCGTGGGCACCGGCACAGCGCGCGCGGGAACCTCCAGCATCGGCGAATTCGCGGTTTGGGCATTCCCGGCCGCCGTGCCGGTCATCTCCATCGCAGTGCACAAGAGGGTAATGATGCCTAATTGCCGTGCAACTACCATGCGAACTCCGCTTGCCGCTCGCCTCATCGCGTTCTCCCCGTTCAGTTTCTTGCTTGATGCTTCTAACGAATGCGCAACGGCCCGCGAGCAGCGGATGTTCCCCCTGCAACCCCACTATTCAGCGAATATTCCGAAAAAAGAGCGGCAAAACCTTGGATTGCCGTCACCGCTCGCGGCCACCGCTGTCGCTATTCCACCTTGATCCCGGCGTCCTCGATCACCTTGCGCCAGCGCGCTTCCTCACCGCGAAAATAGCGCTCCAGTTCTTCCGGAGGACGCGCGACCATGACCAGGCCCTCGTTGACGCCGAGCCGCTGGAAGGCTTCGGATTGAACCGCCATCGCGGCGGATTTGTTGAGGCGGTCGATGACATCTTGCGGCGTCTTGGCCGGCGCGAACAGGCCGTACCAGCTCTCGGCGGCCTAACCGGGAACGCCCGCTTCGGCGACCGTCGGCAATTCCGGAAAGGCCGGCGACCGCTCCACCGTCGTCACCGCCAGCGCGCGCAACTGGCCGGCCGCAATCAGGGACGCGGCGCTTGCAACCGTCGTAAACATCACCTGGATCTGGCCGCTGATCAGGCACCACGATTTTTATGCGCGCTCCGGATAGGAGGCTTGCGCACTGTTCAGCGAAAATATTGCAAACAATATTGCTGCAGGCGCGAGCCAAAGCGCGGCTTTCAGATTGCGTGAAATCAGCATGATAGACGTCCACTTCTCGTCATTCCGGGATGGTGCGCTTGCACCATACCCGGAATCTCGAGATTCCGGGTTCGATGCGGGCGCATCGACACTCAGGCATACGGATTGATCAGCTTCTGATGCTCGGCGCTGTGGTGCGCAAGCAGGTCGATGAAGGTGCGGACCTTCGCCGAGAGATGATGACGGTGCGGATAAACCGCGTTCATCGAAAGTTCGACCGGCCGATATTCGGATAACAGGCGAACCAGGCGGCCGGAATCGAGATCGTCGGCAACCAGAAACCCCGGCCCCAGCAAAATGCCGACACCCTGCAATGCGGCTGTGCGCAGCATATCGCCGCTATTGGAGACGAGATTGCCGGAGATCCTCACGGAGGCCGGCGTTCCCTTGCGGTCGACGAAACGCCACTCATCGCCATAAGGATAAAGCACGTGACGCACGCAGTTATAGTTGGCGAGCTCGGATAGTTGCCGCAGCGGGCCGTGTTTTTCGAGATAGGCCGGCGAACAGCACAACACGTGCCGCCAGGTAGCAAGGCTGCGGACGATCAACGAGGAATCGGGCGGCGGCGTCAGCCGGATCGCGACGTCAAATCCCTCATCGATCAGATCGATGGTTCGCTCGCCCATGTTGAGGTCGACCTTGACGTCGGGATAGGAGCTAAGAAATTCGGCGACCACCGGCGCGACGAACGGGACGATATGGGTCGCGGTATAAATTCGCAGCGTGCCGCGCGGCGTCGATTGCAAGGCGCCGGCGATATCGTCAGCCTGTTCGAGATCGCTGAGGATTTGCGTGGCGCGATCGTAATAGGCCCTGCCGACTTCGGTGAGGCTGACCTTGCGCGTAGTGCGATGGAGCAGCCGCGCGCCGAGCCGCTCTTCGAGCGCCTGGATGTGATTGCTCACCATGGTGGTCGACATGTTGAGCCTGCGCCCGGCGGCCGAAAACCCGCCATTGTCCACCACCCGGACGAACGCCGTCAGACTGGTCAGCCGATCCATGGGACGCTCCCGATTGTCCGCTCACATTGGATAATGCTTCCATTTTTTTCGGAATTATCACATCCCGCAAGACATTGCACCTTCCGTGCGTCGCCAAGGGCCTCCTCGGGGGACGCCCAGCATTTTTCCAGGAGGGTGCCATGTCGGATCTTTCTTATGTCACTGACTTACAAGCTAAAAATAGCCTTCGCCCGTCCCGGCAGGCGATCAAGCGCGCGGCGCTCGCGCTTGTGCTGGCGCTCGGCATCGCCGGTGCAGCCGACTTCGGTTACGACTACCTCACCCATGGGCGCTATCTGGAGACGACTGACGACGCCTATGTCAAAGCCGATTCCACGATCATCTCACCAAAAGTTTCCGGCTACATCGCGCAAGTGCTGGTCGGCGACAATGAGAAAGTGAAGGCCGGACAATTGCTGGCCGTGATCGATGATCGCGATTTCAGGACAGCGCTCGACCAGGCCAACGCGGATGTCGCCGCTTCCGAAGCAGCAGTCCGCAACCTCGATGCGCAGATCACCTTGCAGCAGCCGGTCATCGAACAAGGCACGGCCGATGTCGCCGCAGCCGAGGCCAATCTGAAATTCGCGCAGGAAGAACAGCAGCGTTACGACGGCCTGATGAAGACCGGCTCCGGCACCATCCAGCGCGCGCAGCAGACGGACGCGGCGCTGCGTGAAAAGGTCGCGCAGTTGCAGCATGGCAAATCCGGTTTGCTGGCGGCGCAGCGCAAGGTCGACGTTCTCACCACCGATCGCGCCAAGGCCGTGGCTCAACTCGATCACGCCCGCGCGGTCGCGCAGCAGGCGGAATTAAATCTGTCCTATACGAAGATTTCAGCCCCGGTCGATGGCACCGTCGGCGCCCGTTCGCTGCGGGTTGGACAATTCGTGCAGGCCGGCACGCAACTGATGGCGGTGGTGCCGCTCGAGGCGGTCTATGTGGTGGCGAATTTCAAGGAAACCCAGCTCACCCATGTGCGCGACGGCCAGCCGGTCGAAATCCGGATCGACGGGTTCCACGAGACAAGACTCAGGGGCCACGTCGACAGCCTGTCGCCGGCGAGTGGTCTGGAATTCGCGCTGCTGCCGCCGGACAACGCGACCGGCAATTTCACCAAGATCGTGCAGCGGGTGCCGGTCAAGATCGTACTCGACGATCACACCCTGAGCGGCCTGTTGCGTCCGGGCATGTCGGCGGAACCGACCGTCGATACCAAGGCGACCGTGCTGGCCGAGCGCCAGGTTAACAGCCGGCTGGCGTCGGATGTCGCCCTGACGAAGGCGAACGGCGGTTGAGCGAAACGCGCTTTCCAGCGGCACATCATCAAGCATCGCAGGATAATCCTTTCCAAATTTCCAGAATTATCAAACACCACGCTCCGATGCACCCTACCTCTGCAAGCAAGAGGAGACACCAATGACCGCGCTCCAGGCCACCATCAACGCCGTTCCCGCCGCCAACAGCACCGACACGCCTGCCGCACCCGCCGTCTCCGCAACAACCTGGCTCGCGGTGGTCGGCGCCACGCTCGGCGCCTTCATGGCGGTGCTCAACATCCAGATCGTCAACGCGTCGCTGGCGGA
>DATBYN010000222.1:0-2403 GCA_036513695.1 Bradyrhizobium sp.
CATGACCGTTGCGGCTGGATCATGTGCGGGTCGCACGTCCGAGGTCTGGGATCGGCTGCGCCACGTAACCGATCCGGAACTTGACGAGTCGGTGACGGAGCTCGGCTTCGTCACCAGCGTGGAAGTGGATGCAATGGATCACGTCCACATCCTGTTCCGTTTGCCGACCTATTGGTGCGCCGCCAACTTCGCCTTCATGATGGCGGACGACATGCGCGCGGCCGTGAATGCCGTGCCATGGGTTCGCGGTGTGAGCGTCGTTCTTGGCGAACACATGTATGCCGACAAGATCAACCGCGGCATTTCGCAGGGCCTATCCTTCCAGGAAGCCTTCGGCAGCGAAGCAACGGGAGACTTGAGTGAAGTGCGCCGGACCTTTCTCCTAAAGGCGTTTCAGCGACGCCAGGAAGCGTTGCTGAGTGGGCTCATGGCCGGGGGTTATACACCTGAACAACTTGTCACCATGATCGTCGCCGAGCTCCGCGCGTTGTCTGTCGAAAAGCAAGGCCAAGACCTGGTCGGGCGCTATCTGGAGCGGCGAGAGATCGTCGGCCCGTGTAGCCCGGATGCGCTGGCGTTCTTGTCGGTGGAGGGACGGCGTCTGCAGGCCGAAGGCCTCGAGGTCTATGTCAGAGGTCTCCGGCGCGTCGGCGTCAACGCCGAGTTCAACGGCGCATTGTGCCGGGGCCTTTTGTCGGTGCGCTTCGACATGACGACACCCTTGCCCGAACGTCCGAAGATGAACCCGCCGTAGCTGATGGTCGCCGGAAAGCCAACGACAACAAAAATCGGGAGGAACCAATGCCAAAGATGATGCTGCACGACGAAGCTGCGCGCGAAGCCTTGGGCCGCGGGGTTGCGAAACTGGCGCGGGCGGTTGCGGCGACGCTGGGGCCGCAGGGCATGAACGCGATCATGGACCGGCCGATCGGCACGCCGATCGTCTCCCGCGATGGCGTGAGCATAGCCGACGAGATCGAACTCGATTGTCCGTTCGAGAACATGGGCGCGCAGATCGTGCGCGAGGTGTCCCGGCAGACCAACGAGGTCGCCGGCGATGGCACCACAACCGCAACCGTGCTGGCGGATGCGCTTGTTCAGCAGGGGCTCGCGTGCCTCGCTGGTGGCGCCAATCCGGTGGAACTGGTTCACGGCATTGAAGCGGCCGTCGAGGCGACCATCGCAACCTTGAAAGGAGAGGCAAAACAGCTTCAGGGCGGCGAGGGCGTGCGGGCGATCGCGCGCGTTGCCGCCAACGATGTCGCGCTCGGAAATCTTGTCGCTGAAGCCTTCGAACGCGCCGGAGCGCAGGGCATTGTCGACGTGCAATTTGGCATCGGCGTCAAGACTGTCCTGGAGGTGGTCGAGGGCATGGCGTTCGACCGCGGCTATCTGTCTCATCACATGGTGACGGATGTCGAGAGGATGCAGGTCGTGCTCGATAATCCCTACATCCTGATGACGGACCACAAGATCCTGTCGCCAGCCGAGTTGACGACGGCTTACGGATTGATAGCGAACAGCGGACGGCCGCTGCTGCTGATCGCCGATGAGGTGGCACCGGCCTGCATCATCGACATGCTCGGACGCCGCGAGCGAGACAAGCTCAAGATTGCTGCCATTCATCCGCCGGAATACGGACACTGGCGCAAGGCGCTGCTTGAGGATATCGCGGTCATGACGGGCGGCAAGGTCATCGCCCGCGATCTCGGCGGCAGTGTTGACAAGTGCGAACTCGCCGATCTCGGCGGTGCGCGCCAGGTGCGGATCTCGTCGGAGCGAACGCTGATCACGGCAGGTAATGGCAATCAGGTTGCCATCGACGCCCGGCGCGAACAGATCAAGCGTCAATATGAAGCCGCGCCGGAGAACATCGAACGCGACAAGTTTCAGGAGCGGCTGGCAAAGCTCGCGGGCGGCACGGCCATCATTCTCGCCGGCGGCGCAACTCCCGTCGAGCAGAAGCGGCGTGTGCAGTTGATCGAGGATTCGATCAATGCAACGCGCGCCGCGCTTGAAGAGGGTGTCGTGCCCGGCGGCGGCGTCGCCCTGGTGCGTGCTGCGCCGGCGCTGGATCCGCTGATCGGAAGCCTCACCGGCAGCGCGCGGCAAGGTGCGGAGCTTCTGCAGCAGGCCCTGATGCAACCGCTTTTCCGGATTGCCGCCAATTGCGGTCTGGACGGCAAGACCTACGTCAACAAGGTGGCAAAATCGCTTAATGGCGTCGGCCTCGATGCCCGCACAGGAAGCCTCGTTGACCTGGTCCAGGCCGGCATCATCGATCCCGTCAAGGTGAGCTATAGCGCGGTGCGCAATGCGGCATCGGTCGCGGGATTAATTCTCACGACGCAGACGTTGATCGCCAAGAAGCCGGACGATTTTGATCCGACGGCGGCCCCGGCG
>DATBYN010000223.1:0-2912 GCA_036513695.1 Bradyrhizobium sp.
GTCGGCGCCTATCCGCCGGGAGCCAGGATGCAGGTCACGCGGCCGACGCCTGAAAATTATCGCAGCGCGCTGAAAACGATTCCGCAGGTGAAGCTGCCGAAAACCGATCCGGTGCTGGGGGCGCAGGGGCCACTAACGAGACTGTGGAGATCGTAGGGTGGGCAAAAGGCGTTCTTCACGCCGTGCCCACCATCTATCCAAGCGATCCAAGATGGTGGGCACGGCGCAAGAGCGCCTTTGCCCACCCTACGCAAAGCGCCTACGCCGCGTTGCTGCTTTCCTGGCGGCTGGCTTCGAACAGGAACCAGGTGCGGCGCTCGGTTTCGTCGATGAAAGTCTCCAACAGTCCGGCGGTACCGGAATCGCCGTGCTGGTCGCACAGTTCGTGGGCCTTTCGCATCGCCGCGGCCATGTGCTTGTTGTCTTCCATCAACTCGCGCAGCATCTCGCGCGGCGGCACGTAGCTTTCATTGTTGTCCTGGATGGTCTGCAATTTGCCGATCTGCCCGATCGAGCGCAGCGTGATGCCGCCAAGCTTGCGCACGCGCTCGGCGAGCTGGTCGGTGGTCGCGAAAATCGCGTCCGATTGCTCGTCGAGCATCAAATGATAATCGTGGAAGTGCCGGCCAGAGACATGCCAATGGAAATTCTTGGTCTTCAGATAGAGCGCGAAGGCGTCGGCCAAAAGCGTGTTGAGCGACGCCGAAATCTTGTCTACCGCGGCCGGCGGCAGGTCGGTTGGCGTGTCGAGATCTGGGGACACTTTGTCGGACTTGGCTTTGCTCACGATGCACCTTCCTGTTAGGAAATCGGACATTGACGACGTTGGACACTGGCCCCCGGACCATTTAACGCATCCTATGCGTACCGGTTCCTCGGGCCGGAACCCCCGTTTTGCCGGACACCTAAGCGATGGACGACTGGATCGATTATTACGATTCCACGCATACGATTTATGCGAGCAGGCGGCATCGCGACCTGCATTTCCAACTCGTCGCCCGCGATATCGTCGGCTACATCTCCTCACCCGACGCCGTGGTGCTCGACTATGCCTGCGGCGAAGCGCTGTCAGCGGCGCGGGTCGCTGAGGCCTGCGGCAAGCTCTATCTGGCCGAGCCCGCGCCGGGCGTGCGCGGCCGCCTGATCGCGCGCTTTGCCCCGAACACCAAAATTCGTGTGCGTTCGCTCGACGATTTGCGGAAAATGGACGAAAAATCCGTCGATCTCGTGGTGATGAATTCAGTCGCCCAATACATGACGCCGAACGAACTCGATGCGGCGTTCGCGGTGGTCCGGCGGCTCCTAAAACCGGGCGGCCGTCTGGTGTTGGGCGATATCCTGTGCCCCAACGTCGGCATGATCAGGGACGTGATCGCCTTGCTGCGCTTTGCGGCTCGCCACGGGTTTCTGAAGGACGCGCTGATCGGGCTGATCTCCACCGCGCTGTCGGATTACCGGCAATTGCGCTCGCGCGTCGGCCTGCAGCGCTACAGCGAAACCGAGATGATCGCAAAACTCAAGGCGGCCGGATTTACCGCCTCGCGTGCCCACCAAAATATCGGGCACAATCCGTGGCGGATGACGTTTGTCGCGCGGCATGCGTTCTCGATTCAATAATCTGGGCGCGATCGGACGCAAAACCGGACGCCACTTTTGCTGATCGCGCCTGCCGGTTAGGGTTAATTGGCGGTAACCGTGGCCGACCCGAGCCCGATCGGCGATGATCAAGTTGGCCCGGTGGCGGAAAGCGTCGACGCGAGAGCAGTGCATCGCTCTTTATCCTGGTTCAAATCCAGGCCGGGCCTCCAGCCTTCGCTGCTTGCCCCGCCGCAGCTCGAAGAGCGAAGGCCGGGCTTCGCAGCTTCGGCTGGGCAAGCCAGCTTGCCGCGCCGTAGCACGAAGGGCGAAGGCGGGCCCCGATAAAGGCTTTCAATGGCAAACCAGCCCTTGCCCCGCCGTAGCTCGTAGAGCGAAGGCGGGAAAAATGCCGGTTGATGGGGCCCATCAGGCCCTTTCGCGGCTGCGGAATCTGGTCTAAAGACCACGCGCGCGCGGGGTGTGGCCTGGCGCTCTTGCTTGAGGGACGCGCGGCATGCGCGCCCTTTTTTTGTGCCTAATTCCCTGTTCCCGCGAGACTTAATGCCCAAACGAACCGACATCTCGACCATCCTGATCATCGGCGCCGGCCCGATCGTGATCGGGCAAGCCTGCGAATTCGATTATTCGGGCACCCAGGCGGTCAAGACGTTGAAGGAAGAGGGTTATCGCATCGTCCTGGTCAATTCCAATCCGGCCACCATCATGACCGACCCGGAATTGGCCGATGCCACCTATATCGAGCCGATCACGCCCGAAATCGTCGCCAAAATCATCGAGAAAGAGCGCTACGTCATTGCCGGCGGTTTTGCCCTTTTGCCCACCATGGGCGGCCAGACCGCATTGAACTGCGCGTTGTCGCTGCGCCGGCAGGGGACGCTGGCAAAGTTCGACATCGAGATGATCGGCGCCACTGCAGAAGCCATCGACAAAGCGGAAGACCGCGGCCGTTTCCGCGAGGCCATGAAGCGGATTGGGCTCGAGACGCCGCGCTCGGTGCAGACCAAGACCCTGCCCGACGCGCTGCGGGCACTCGAAGACATCGGGCTACCCGCGATCATCCGCCCCTCCTTCACCATGGGCGGCACCGGCGGCGGCATCGCCTACACCAAGGCCGAGTTCATCGAGATCGTCGAACGCGGCATCGATGCATCGCCAACCGACGAGGTCCTGATCGAGGAAAGTGTGTTGGGGTGGAAAGAGTTCGAGATGGAGGTGGTGCGCGACAAAAAAGACAATTGCATCATCATCTGCTCGATCGAGAACCTCGATCCGATGGGCGTGCATACCGGCGATTCCATCACGGTGGCGCCGGC
>DATBYN010000224.1:0-2009 GCA_036513695.1 Bradyrhizobium sp.
AATCCCTTCTGATAGGCAAAGCCCATCATCATCACGTTGGTGGCGATGGAATCGCCAAGCAGGATTTCGGCCGGTTTTGTAAAATCGAGGAACGAGGAATCCTTGCGCAGCGCCGTTTCCAGCACATGGTTGACCTTGCGGCTCTGGAAATTGAAATCGCGGTTGAGGATGAAATCGGCGGTCGGGATGACGTGACTGTTGATGACGCCATAGGTGCGGCCGGATTCGCAGAGCGTAATCGTGTCTTTGGCGGCCGCCACGACTTCATCGGCGGCGATCACGAGATCGGCGGTGCCGGTGACGATGCGCGAGCAAGTGACGTCGGCGGTATGCTCCGATAGACGCACGTGGCTCAGCACCGCGCCGCCCTTCTGCGCAAGGCCGGACATATCCAGGATCATGCTGGCCTTGCCCTCGATATGGGCGGCCATGCCGAGCAGCGCACCGATGGTCAAGACGCCGGTGCCGCCGACGCCGCCGACCGCAACATTGTAGGGCCGCTCCAGCGACGGCTGCGACGAAGGCTCCGGCAGTTCGCCGATATTGCCCAAATCAGGCGGCGCGCGGCGGCGCAGCTTGCCGCCGTCGACGGTGACAAAGGACGGGCAAAAGCCCTTCACGCAGGAATAGTCCTTGTTGCAGGTCGATTGGTTGATGGTGCGCTTGCGCCCGAGTTCGGTCTCCAGCGGCTCGACCGAAATGCAGTTCGACTGCACCGAGCAATCGCCGCAGCCTTCGCAGACCGCGGGATTGATCAGCACGCGGCGCGCCGGATCCTCCAGCGTTCCCCGTTTGCGGCGGCGGCGTTTTTCGGCGGCACAGGTCTGCACGAAGACGATTGCCGAGGCGCCCTTCACTTCGCGCAGCGTTTTCATGACGGTATCGAGTTCGTCCCGATGCGCGGTCTTGGTGCCCGGCGCAATCGCGGACGCCGGATAGGCGTCGGGATTTTCCGAGACGAGATAGATGTCGCGGATGCCTTCGGAGTGGAGCTGGAAAGTGATCTGCTGCGGCGAAAGCTCGCCGTCGACATGCTGGCCGCCGGTCATCGCGGTCGCGTCGTTATAGAGGATCTTGTAGGTGATGTTGGCGCCGGATGCGATCGACTGGCGGATCGCGAGGCTGCCGGAGTGGAAATAGGTGCCGTCGCCGAGGTTGGCGAAGACGTGTTTTTCGTCGGTAAAGGGGGCGACACCCACCCATGGCACACCCTCGCCGCCCATATGGGTGAAGGTCTCGGTGCTGCGGTCCATCCACAGCGCCATGAAATGACAGCCGATGCCGGCAAAGGCGCGGCTGCCCTCCGGGACCTTGGTCGAGGTGTTGTGCGGGCAGCCCGAGCAGAAATACGGCGTGCGGGTGATCGGTGAAACCGGCTGCATCTGGGTTGCGAGGCGGCCGTTGAACCAGTCGGCCTTGGCACGCAGCATGGCGGCAATTTCGGGATTGAGATTGAGCCGCAGCAACCGCTCGGTCAGCGAGCTAGCCAGTGAAGCGACACTCAGCTCTTCGGCAAACGGCAAGAATCGCTTGTCGTGCTCGTCCATCTTGCCGACGATGCGCGGCCTTACATCATCGCGCCAGTTGAACAGCTCCTGCTTGACCTGATTTTCGACGATCTCGCGGCGCTCTTCGATGATGAAGATTTCTTCCAGACCAACCGCGAACTGCCGGACGCCTTCCGGCTCCAGCGGCCAGGGCATGCCGATCTTGTAAAGCCGCAGACCAATCTTGGCGGCGACCTCGGGCGTCACGCCGAGCTCGCGCAGCGCCTGCCTGATATCCTCGTAGCTCTTGCCGGAGGCCATGATGCCGTAGCGCGCGTTCGGCGAATCCATGGTGATGCGGTTGACCTTGTTGGCGCGGGCAAACGCGATCGCCGCAAAGCCCTTGTAGTCCTGTAGCCGCCGGTCCTGGTCGAAGCGGTCATCGGGCCAGCGCAGATTGAGACCACCCGGCGGCATCTCGAAATCAGTCGGAATGACGAAAGGCGTCATCTCGTCGGTGAG
>DATBYN010000225.1:0-3300 GCA_036513695.1 Bradyrhizobium sp.
CTCGCCAAGTCGCAGCCGGGAAAGTTGAACTACGCCTCATCCGGCCAGGGCACGCCCTATCACATGGCCGGCGAACTGTTCAAAAGCATGGCCGGCATCGATGTCGTGCACGTGCCCTACCGCAACAGCGGCGAGGCGAGAAGCGGCGTGATCGGCGGTCAAGTGCAGATGATGATCGACGCGGTGACGACAATGGCCCCGAACGTCGCCGCCGGCCAGGTGCGGGCGCTCGCCACCACCGGCAAGACGCGCTCCGGCGTGCTGTCCGATGTGCCGACGGCGAGTGAAGCCGGCGTTCCCGGCTATGAGGCCACCATTTGGCTCGGCTTGATGGCGCCCGCCGGCACGCCTAAGCCTGTGATCGATAAGCTCAATACCGCCGTGAACGAAGTGACAAAACGGCCGGATATCATAAAACTCTGGAAGGAACAGGGCGCGTTGCCGATGTCGATGACACCGGAAGAGTTCGACAAATATTTGCGCGGCGATATCATGAAATGGGCGGAAGTCGTCAAGCGATTTCCCGACCAGCCGCAATAGGGTCCCGTTTCTCGATGCCGCATATTCTTTTCCGCCTCAATGGTGTCGAGACTGAAATCGACGCCGATCCGGATTCCTCGTTGCTAGCCACTTTGCGCGGGCAGCTCGGCATGACGGGCGCGCATTTCGGCTGCGGCGCCAATGAATGCGGCGCCTGCAACGTCATCGTCGGCGATCGCGCGGTTGCCGCTTGCGACACGCCGCTGTGGTCGGTCGCGGACAAGGACATCACCACCGTCGAGGGATTGGGCAACCCGGCAAAGCCGCATCCGCTGCAGCGCGCCTTTATCGCCGAACAGGCGCTGCAATGCGGCTATTGCGTTCCCGGGATATTGATGAGCGCCGCGGCGCTATTGATGCAAAATGCAAACCCTTCCGAGACCGAAGTGAGGAGAGCGCTGGACCGTAACCTCTGCCGTTGCGGGTCGCACAACCGCATGGTGCGCGCGGTGCTCTGCGCGGCGGCCGAGATGGCAGCCCAATGACAAAACCTGCGCCCTCCCCTTCGCTGAGATTGCCGGTCAGCCTCGCAGCCAATCCCGTACTGTCGTCGTGGGTCCGTTTCTCCTCCGAGGGGCACGTGACGGTTTCGCCGGGAAAGGTGGAGATCGGACAAGGCATCGTGACGGCCTTGGCCCAGATCGCCGCCGACGAGCTCGACGTCGATATCGGCCGCGTACAGATGGTGCGGGCGTCAACGGTGGGCAGTCCCAATGAGGGCGTCACCTCAGGCAGCCTTTCGGTGCAGCAATCGGGCCGCGCCATTCGTTACGCCTGCGCTGAAATCCGGCAAATCTTTCTTGCCGCCGCCTCCGATCGCCTCGGCGCCGATATCGATGCGCTCGAGATCGAAGATGGCACCATTTCCGGTCCCGGCAACGTGCGGACGAGTTTTTGGGAACTCGCCGATGAAATCTCGCTCGATCGCGAGGCGACGCCGGGCGCTGCGCCGAAATCACCGGCAGAGCGCGGGCTGGCCGGCACTTCTGTTCAGCGCCTGGATATTCCCGACAAGGTCTTTGCCCGTCCGCGCTTCATTCACGACCAGGCGCTCTCCGGGATGCTACATGGCCGTGTGCTGCGATCGGACATGCCGGCGGCGAAACTCGACCGCCTCGATGAGGAAGGTGCGCGCGGCGTTGCCTACCTTGTCGCGATCGTGCGCGACGGCAATTTTGCGGGTGTCGTCAGCGAGACCGAGGATGGCGCCGCGGCCGCGCTGAAGGCGCTGCACAAGAGCGCGGCATGGTCATCGCTTGAAACGCTGCCCGATGAAGGCGCGCTGGCGGAATGGCTAAGAGCCCAGCCCGCGGAGTCGACCGTCATCGACAAGAAAGTAGCCGCCGAGCCGGTCGAAACGCGCCGCACCATCCGGCGGCAATATACCCGCCCCTATCTCGCGCATGCGTCGATCGCGCCGTCCTGCGCGATGGCGCAATGGAACGGAGATCGCGTCCACGTCTGGAGCCACAGCCAGGGCGTTTATTTTCTCCGCGCCGACCTCGCGCTCGCTTTGAAGGTGCCGCTGGAGAACATCACGGTCGAGCATATGGAGGGCGCCGGCTGCTACGGTCATAACGCTGCCGACGACGTCGCGCTCGACGCGGTTCTTCTGGCAAAAGCGGCCAGTGGCCGGCCGGTCCGGGTGCAATGGTCGCGCGCCGACGAGATGACGCATGCGCCGTTCGGCGCGGCGATGGCGATCGAGATCGAGGCCGATCTCGACGCGAGGGACGAGATTGTCACATGGCGGCATAGTATCTGGGGCAACGGCCACACCGCGCGGCCGGGACGCGCGGCGCAGCCCGCCCTGCTTGCGGCGACCGAACTTGCAAATCCGTTTCCGCGCATGATCTCGACCAATCCGCCGCCAGCCAATGGCGGCGGGTCCGATCGCAATTCCGTACCGCTTTATGATTTTCCGTCATGGCAGATCGAGTGCCATCGCCTGCTGACCATGCCGATCCGTACCTCCGCGCTGCGAACGCTGGGCGCGCAGGGCAACGTGTTTGCCATTGAGTCCTTTCTCGACGAACTGGCGATCGAGCGCGGTGAGGATCCGGTCGCCTTCCGTCTGCGCCATCTGAGGGATGAGCGGGCGAAAGACGTGATCCGCTCGGTCGCAAGGTGCGCGAACTGGAAGCCGCACAAGCGGGCCGGCGTCGGCTATGGCCTCGGCTTCGCGCGCTATAAAAATACCGGCGCCTATTGCGCTGTGGTGGCCGAGATCGAAGGCGCGGAAGATATCAGCGTCAAGCGGCTGACGATTGCGGTCGATGTCGGCGAGGCCATCAATCCCGACGGCGTGATCAACCAGATCGAGGGCGGCGCGATCCAGGCGACCAGTTGGGTCTTGAAAGAACAGGTTCGCTTCGACCGGCAGCGCATCACCAGCAACTCATGGACCGATTATCCGATCCTTCGTTTCAGCGAAGTGCCGGACGTGCAAATCGAATTGATCCAGCGCCCCGACTCTGAGCCGCTCGGCGCCGGCGAAGCGGCGCACGGCCCGGTCACGGCGGCGATCGCGAACGCCGTATTCGATGCGCTGGAGTTGCGGGTCCGCAACCTGCCGATCACGCGCGACAGCCTGATCGCCGCGATGGAATTGACCTCATGACCACTTTGAACATTCTCAGTGGCGGCGCGGCCCAGGGTTTTGTTGCCAGCCTTGCGCCTAAATTCAAGGAACTGACCGGCTTCGAGATATCGGGAGAGTTCGGCGCGGTCGGCGTCATGGCCGATAAATTGCGCAAGGGC
>DATBYN010000226.1:0-2862 GCA_036513695.1 Bradyrhizobium sp.
GGCCGTCGCGGCGACTTTGATGTTCGCCGCGAGCGCGGGCGCCCAAGAGACAAAACATTATCGCTTCGCCTACGACCAGCCCCGCAACACCGGCTATTCGATCGCCGGCGATTTGTTCGCCGACAAGCTCAAGGAATTGAGCAACGGTACCATGCTGATTGATCAGTATCCCGGCGCGCAGCTCGGCCAGGAGCCGCAATTGCTGCAGCTGGTCAAATCGGGCGACATTGAATTCGCCATCATCTCCTCGGCCAACACCGCGACGATTTCGCCGCAGGCCGGCGTGATGTCGCTGCATTTCCTGTTCCGCGACGAAAAGCACGTGGTCAAGGCGCTCGCCGATCCGCAAGTGTTCGAGGCGATCAAAACCATGATCGATGACACCGCGCAGGGCCTGCATGTGATTGCGACGGGTTCGCAGGGCGTGCGCCATATCTATAGCAAGAGAGAAGTCCACAAGGTCGACGACATCAAGGGGCTGAAAGTCCGCGTCCAGGCCACCGCCACGGAAGATACCATGTTCCCGGCCTATGGCGCGCAGACCGTGCACATGCCGTTCGGCAGCGTCTATACCTCGCTGCAAACCGGCGTCGTCGACGCCGCCGAGAACAGCATCAACGTCTATCTCGTCAACAAGCATTACGAGGTGGCCCCGGTGCTGTCGATCACCGAGCACGAGGCCAACAATGCGCTGGTCTTCGTCAGCGATAAATTGTGGCAGAGCCTCTCCGCCGAACAGAAGCAGTGGGTGCAAACGGCTGCGGCTGAAATCAGCGCCAAGGAGCCGGCCAAAGCCTTCGATCTGGAACGCACCGCGGCCGCCAAGTTGAAATCGCTCGGCGTCAAGATCGTCGACGATGTCGACAAGAAAAGTTTTACGGCGATCGCCGATCCCTATCTCGACAAGCTCGCCAAGGAGCTCGGCCCGCACGCCGATAAGATCAAGAGCCTGATCCGCGCGATTAATTAGGTCGCGCGGTGGGATCGTAGGGTGGGCAAAGGCGCTCTTCTGCGCCGTGCCCACCGTGAAGCAACGAGCGCGAAATTGGTGGGCTCGCTTCGCTTAGCCCACCCTACGAAGCCGCTGTGACAATTGACGCCTGTGGGTCCCGGCGTTCGCCGGGACGACGGAGAGTTTGTGAATGGCTATCGCCGACAAACTGGTGCTGCAGCGGCAGCATCACCTGAAATGGCCGGCGTTCGACAAGCTCGAGCTTGTCCTGATGATCGTCTGCGGCGTCCTGTGCTTCGGCTTCTCGCTGTCGGTGACGGCTGACATTGTCACGCGCACCATCGGCCATCCCTGGCTGTGGTTGCAGGAAGTCACCTCGACGCTGTTCATCTATGCGATCTTCATCGGCGCCGCAGTCGCCACCCGCCGCAACGATCATCTGTATCTGACCGCAATCTCCGAGGCGTTGCATGGCACGCCGCGGCTGATCGTCGAGATCATCATCCGCATGGTGGTGCTCGGCGTGGCGTTCTGCCTGATCTGGTTCGGCTACGTCAATTATCTCCGGGGATTTGGCAGCTTTCGTCTCCCCTCGGGCACGCCGATTGCCTCGCTCTACGCAGCCATTCCCTTTGCCGGCGTGCTGATCGCGCTGTTCACGATCGAGCAGCTGGTCAACGGCATCCGCAACGGATTCGACCATCCCGAGCCGTTGGAAGACGATCTTCCAATCCCGCCCATCGACGCCGGCGCCCAACGGAGCGCGCGGCCGTGAGCGCTCCCGCCATCCTGGCGCTGATGTCGTTTTGCTTTCTGTTTTTCGGCTATCTCGGCGTGCCCGTGCCGTTTTCGCTGATGGCGGGCGTCTTCGTCGGTGCGGCGCTGACCGACGTGTCGCTGGCCGCGATCGTCCAGAAGATTTTCGACGGCATGGATTCCGAAGCGCTGCTGGCCATTCCGTTCTTTCTGCTGGTCGGCGAGCTCATGAGTTCGGCCAACGTCGTGGTGCGGATCGCCAATTTGTCGTTGTCGCTGGTCGGGCACATCAGGGGCGGGCTGTCTCAGGTCGTCGTGGTCTTCAGCATGTTTTTTTCGGAGATGTCGGGATCGACCACGGCCGACGTCGCCGTCATGAGCCGCGCCTTGGGCGGCCCGATGAAGCGCGAGGGCTATTCGCCCGCCTTCATCGCGGCGATCATCGCGTCCGCCTCGACCATCGCGGCGCTGGTGCCGCCGAGCATCACCGCCGTGGTCTACGGCGCGGTCGGCAACGTCTCGATCGCCGGGCTGTTCATGGCCGGTGTGGTGCCCGGATTCATGATCGGCTTCGGCCTGATGATCTATTGCTATTTCTTCGGTCCCTCCGGCATGCGCAAGCCACGTGCGCCGCTGCGCCAGGTCGTTTTCGCGGCAGGAGACGCTGCACTGCCGCTGATGATTCCGGTGATCCTGCTCGGCGGCATCCTGACCGGCTGGTTCACACCGACCGAAGCCGGCGTGGTCGCCGTGATCTGGATCATTGCGGTCGTGATCCCCGCGCTCAACCGCGGGCATCTGCGCAAAATCCCCTACGATTTTTGTCTGGCCGGGCTGATCTTCTCGCTACCGCTGATCACGATCGGCGCTGCCAACGCTTTCGGCTGGATGCTGGCGTATCTGCGTGGCGCCATCGTCATCGCCGACTGGATCACCTCGATCGCCGGCAACGATCCGCATTACATCATGCTGCTGATGGTGCTGTTGTTCACCGTGGTCGGCGATTTCATCGAACCGGTGCCGACCATCATCATTTTCATGCCATTGGTGAATGCGCTGACGCAAGCCGGTGACATCAACGGCGTCCATATGGGCGTGGTGCTGATCGCAACGCTCGCGTTCGGGCTGATCACGCCGCCATACGGGCTGGTGCT